>NZ_JBFEGH010000012.1:0-152278 GCF_047228925.1 Terribacillus jepli
ATGCACACAGATATCTTGTACTGTCATTGTTTTATGCAATGTTTCTACAAGTTCGACTGTCGTTTCTCTATCAACTTACTTTCCAATTCCTTGTACTTTTTTAGCACTTCATTTTGTTGTCTCAAAAAACGGTTTTCTGCTTGTAGCTTCTCCAATTCCGAAGTATAGGAGGGCCCTTTCCCATATGTATATTGTTTTCCAACTGGCTGTTTAAAACGATGAATTTCTCCTGCTTTGTACCATCTGACCCACGTATCTACCTGTGTCTTATTCTTGATATTTAGCTCGTTCATAATCTCTTTTGTAGGCACACCTGCCATTTTCATTTCGATTGCCTTCTGTTTAATTTCCACTGGATAGCTCACTCTTGTCCCCATAGAAAAAACACCTCCAAGTATTATTTCGGATAACAATCATCCGTTTTCAACCTTGAAGGTGTTTTTATTTGTCTCAGCTTATGGGGTCAGTCCCATCTGGAGTCAGCTTTTTTTATACATATGGTGCTGTAAATAGGGAAATGACAATTGCTAAAATACTTACGATCAAGGCGATGTTCCCTAGAGTATCTGCGCCTCTTCTCTTCGCCAATACGCCGAAGACGATACCAGCAGCCCCGACAAGGATCGGTGCGAAAAAGAAAGATGCAACAGATAAGATCAAGGCAATATAGCCGAAGACTTTGCCGGAATCAGTTGTCTGCTGCCCGCCTTCCTTTTCAGAACGTCGGTAGCTATCCTGAGCAGGTGATATCTCCGCTGATGTTTCCACATCATGTTTCGTTTTTACATCTTGATCGAATTGCTCCTTATCCATGTGAAACCTCCTTATCTGGGGTAAGGTATGGTTCTAGTTTGTGTCATACACGCATAAACTAACCAGGTAGATAAAGGAATTCCTATGCTTCATCCACATCCTAGAGCTGGAGGTTTCCAATGAATTTCATTGTGCATAAACTGGTCCTTAACAAGCTAAAGAATCTTACTGTAGATGAAATCCTGGAGCAAAGCCAAGCATACCAAGTGCACCTCACTCCCCTGCAGGCATCCCAAATCGTCCAATTCTTGCGGCAAAACAAATTGGATCCATTCAAAGAATCCGATCGGCTGCAGATGCTGAAAGCCCTCGCTCAAATCACCGATACGCAAACAGCACAGAAAACCCATCAAATATTCCTGCAGCTGGCAAAAGAACACGGCATCCAGTTGTAGCAAAACACCCCGAAAGCATTAGCTTTTCGGGGTGTTTTCACGCCATGATATGTTCTTTTAAATTCGGATTGAAGCTGTTAGCCATCAGCATATCGATTTCATGTGCATAAGGGGCTTTTTTGTTTTTCTTATCTTCCCCGACAAACGGTGTTTCCAAAATCTTCGGCAGCTGCTGCAGCTGATCATGATGAACTATATAACGAAGTGCGTCATAGCCGATATGACCGAAGCCGATATTTTCGTGTCGGTCTTTTCTTGCTCCACATTCATTTTTACTGTCATTGATATGGAGCACTTTCAGTCTGTCCAGTCCGACGACCCTGTCGAACTGCTCCAATACTCCATCAAAATCGTTAACGACATCATAGCCTGCATCATGCGTATGACAAGTATCAAAGCAAATGGACAGCTTCTCATTATGGTTTACGCCATCAATGATACGTGCCAATTCCTCAAAGTTTGATCCTACTTCAGATCCTTTTCCAGCCATGGTTTCCAGAGCTATCTGTACATTCTGGTCTTTAGTCAATACTTCATTCAGACCTTCAATGATTTTCTGTATACCAGCAGCGACTCCTTCTCCGACATGCGCACCAGGATGAAGCACGATCTGTTTTGCTCCGATTGCTTCGGTACGCTCGATTTCACTGCGGAGGAAGTTGACGCCGAGCTCAAAAGTTTCCGGTTTGATTGTATTACCGATATTGATGATATAAGGAGCGTGTACGACGATATCGGTGATTCCGTGCTCTTTCATATGTGCCCGGCCTGCTTCGATATTCAGCTCCTCAATCGCCTTTCTCCTTGTGTTCTGGGGCGCACCAGTATAAATCATCATCGCATTGGCACCGTAGGAATAAGCTTCCTCACTCGAACCCAATAACATTTTCTTACCGCTCATACTAACGTGTGATCCGATTATCATATATCTGCTTTCTCCTTACTTCCGCTTAAAACGATCTTGTCGGTCCAGCTTTTTCTTGATTTTATCTTTCTGATACTTCATTTTACGTTTATATCCAGGTTTTACTTTCTTCGGTTTCCGCACTTGTTTCCATGCTTGAGATTCATTGTTTGATTCCGTCTTTTTCCTTGTAACGCGCTCATTCCATGCTTTCAGTTCCTTCCATTCACCATTGGCTATGTCATAAGTAGTGAACTCGAGACCTTTTGCATCAAGCTTCTGGATAAGCTCCAAGTCGTAATCATGATAAAGGCTGATTGCCGTTCCTTCCATCCCCGCACGTGCAGTCCTTCCGACACGGTGTACATAGAAAGGCTCCTCTTTCGGAAGCTGCGCATTGATGACATGGCTGACACCCTTGATATCGATTCCCCGGGCGGCCAAGTCAGTCGCAACAAGATATTGGAAACGTAGTTCCTGAATATCCCGCAGTACCCGCTTGCGTTCCCTCGGCGTCAGTCCGCCATGCAAAAGGCCCACTTCCAGGCCTTTATCCGTCAATTCTGCCGCCAGGACATTGGCGGCATCTTTTCCGTTAACGAAGATGATCGCCATATAAGGCTGGATGACACCTGCGATTTTCATGATCATTTCCGCTTCATCGCGGTGACGAACCGGGATCAGTCGATGTTCCATCGTTTCAGGGGACAGATGACCGCCGATTTCGAAGTGCTTCGGGTTTTCCAAGTATTTTTTCAAGAATGGCTGCAGCCGTTCAGGGATTGTCGCTGAGAAGACAAGCAACTGAACATCCTGACGCATCCGTGTCAAAATTTGATCCACTTCTTTGATGAATCCAAGATCCAGCATCAAGTCAGCTTCGTCGACAACGAAGCTTGTGGCAGGGTACAGATCCAAAGCCTGCTCCTCCATCAAATCAAGGATTCGGCCTGGTGTACCGATGACGATTTGCGGCTGCGTTTTCAATTTCTCGATCGATCTCTTTTTGTCTGTACCGCCAATGAACAGCTTTGTATGCCATTCGTTCTCTTTGCCGGCAAGTTTGATGAAGTGACGGGCTTCCTCATAAATCTGGATAGCCAATTCCCGTGTTGGTGCGGTGACGACGAACTGTGCGTTCTGCTCGCCTTCTTTTAGCTTGCTGAACAACGGAATCAAATAAGAATGTGTTTTTCCTGATCCAGTATGTGACTGGCCGATGACACTTTCTCCCCGAAGTACAGCCGGGATGACTTTTTCCTGAATTGGCGTCGGTTTTGAAAAGCCCAGTTTATCAATCGCTTCATTGACTGTCGGCTGAAGCGCGTATTGTTTGAATTGATGATTTTTCATGTATAACTCCTTTTGGTCATTCTCTTACTCCTACATTATAGAGGAGTTTGTCATATTTTGCACGATTGCGCGCAGATAATAAACAATCTTTGTCATATTCCCGAATAGCCTTTATAATGGAGAAGACCCAGAAATAGATGTCCCGTGTAAACGGAGAAGGGGGAAACACAGCGAATGAACGTAATTAAAATAGCGCCGCGAGGTTATTGCTACGGTGTGGTGGATGCCATGGTGATCGCGCAGAATGCCGTACGGGATGAAAATCTGCCCCGGCCGATCTACATTCTAGGCATGATCGTGCATAATGCGCACGTGACCAATGCATTCGAAACGGAAGGCGTCATCACACTCGATGGTTCGAACCGAATGGAGCTTTTAGAACAAATAGACAGCGGTACAGTAGTATTTACCGCACACGGAGTCTCTCCGGAAGTAAAACAGCGCGCCCACGATAAAGGGTTGACTGTACTTGATGCAACTTGCCCGGATGTGACACGCACACACGATTTGATCCGCGAAAAAGTTGCTGAGGGCTATGAGGTCGTCTATATCGGCAAAAAAGGACACCCAGAACCCGAAGGTGCAATCGGTGTCGCTCCCGGCAAGGTTCATCTTGTCCAGACGGAAGAAGACGTACAAGCACTTGAACTGGATGCATCCAAGCTGATCGTGACAAATCAGACGACGATGAGCCAATGGGATGTTTACGACGTCATGCAGCTTGTAAAAGAGAAATTCCCGCAAACAGAGATGATCCAGGAAATCTGCATGGCGACTCAAGTTCGCCAGGAAGCAGTTGCCGAACAAGCAAAAGATGCCGATTTGACTTTAGTTGTAGGTGATCCACGAAGCAACAACTCCAATCGCCTTGCACAAGTATCCGAAGAAATTGCCGGCACGAAGGCATACCGCATCGAGGACCTTTCCCAGCTGAAACTCGAATGGCTGGAAGGTGTCGAAACAGTGGCCATCACTGCTGGTGCCTCCACTCCCACTCCTGTAACGAAGGAAGTTATCAACTTCATCGAGAAATTCGACCCAGCAAACCTGGAAGATGTGAAGCTGGAATTCAACGTTGATCCGAAGAAAATCCTTCCGAAAGTGAAAGTTAAAAAAGCATAAGGAAACCGAGTCCATGTCGGACTCGGTTTTTTCATATGGATCGGAACGGATCCGTGTTCACTTGAGATGTAAAAATAGGCACTTCCATGAATTCTGCCTGCAGATAGTCGGCTACTTTTTGCTTCATGATCTTTTCTGCATAATGACCTGGATCGATCAGATTCAGACCCGCTTCCATTGCATCCTGTGTTTCATGGAATGTTAAGTCACCAGTAATATAGACATCCGCCTGCTTGAGGGCCTGGTTGATATAGTCACGACCGCTTCCTCCGAGGACAGCAACTGTTTCTACCGTAGCAGATGCATCCCCTATAAAACGAACATGCTGGACATCATAACGCTCTTTTACCAGTTCAGCCAGTTCCTGCAAAGTCATTGGTGCGGGTAATTTACCAATACGGCCCAACCCATATACTTTCCCTGTTTGTTCAACCGGGTAAATATCGTACGCTACTTCTTCATAGGGATGGGCTTTCATCATCGCAGTTACTGCTTGACTTACATTCTCACTAGGTACAAGCACTTCGATGCGGACCTCTTCCACTTGCTCCAGCTCTCCTGCTTGACCGATGAAAGGCTGTGCATCGGCATTAGGCTGGAAGTACCCGCTGCCTGCTGAAACAAAACTGACTTTCTCATAATTCCCTACGTTCCCAGCGCCTCCCGCATGCAAGGCATCCTTCACTTTTTGCTCATGCGTCTTTGGAACAAAGACAATCAGTTTCTTGTAAGTCTGATTCCCTTCCGGCAAAAAGACTCTTTTTTGATTCAATTCCAAAGCATCCGCCAGTAAGTCATTGACACCGCCTTCGATCAGGTCAAGATTCGTATGTGCAGCATATACGGTTACATCATGTTTTAAAAGCTTACGGATGATGCGCCCCTTAGGTGCGTCAGTATCCAGTTTCCTCGGCGGAGCAAATAATAATGGATGATGAGCAATGATCAAATTGATGTTGCTGCGAATTGCTTCATCGACAACAGCCTCGGTCACATCCAGTGTTGTCATGACACCTGTTACCTCGTCATCAAGCGTTCCCACCTGCAGTCCGACATTATCCCAATCATATGCAATCGATTGTGGGCACCAAGACTCAAAATGCTTGATCACATCCGCTATGCGTATTTGCTTTTCACTCATCCAATTCCTCCTCAAGCCATGCCAGCTCTTTTTTAAAAGATGCAAGCTTCGCTTCGTCGACTTGTTGAGCTTGCTGCATGTTCGCCACATTTCGCGCAAGTTTCCGCTTGTAATCAAGCCACTTTGTGCGGAAGGCTTCATTTTTTTCTTTCAACAAAATCGGTCCGAACAAAAGCTCTTTGTCGCGGATGGCTTCATCCTTATGATAGATATCCTTCCCCCGCCGCTCAGCGACTAACACCTCATAAACATGTCCTGCTTCTTCTAGAATCTGTTCTTTTTGCAATAAGAATCCATTGTTTAGGAACCATTTCCGCAGAACCCTGGCATCAATATTCGGCTGCACGATAAGCTGTTCGACACGCCCTAGTTTATCCTTACCCTGTTCCAGGATCGAGGCAATCAAAGGCCCCCCCATCCCGGCAATGACAACTTGCTTCACCTCATCTGCTTCCACTACCGCCAGACCGTCACCTTTGCGTACATCGATGCGATCTAATAAGCCTTGTAGTTTAACTTGCTTTTGAGCACTGCGAAAAGGTCCTTCATTTATTTCACCAGCTATCGCTTGGCTTGTAGTATCTTTCAGACAAACGTAGCAAGGCAGATAAGCATGATCCGATCCGACATCGACAAAATGGGCAGATTCAGGCAGATGGGCAGCTACTGCCGAAAGCCGCTCCGATAATGATAAAACGTTCATTATATCCAACTCCTTTGTCAAATATACGTGTTTTTTGTAAGATTTCCTCCCATAATTTTTGGCGGGAGAATTTGCATTCGCCTCTCAGTTTTTGTAAAATGTATGTATTCCCAAAGGCAATAAGAAAGCCCAGCCACATGCAGTTAAACGCATGATAGCTGAGCGCAGCCTTCTTATTCTAGGAAATCCTTCAAGCGTTTGCTCCGGCTTGGGTGGCGAAGCTTACGCAATGCTTTGGCTTCGATTTGACGGATACGCTCTCTGGTTACGCCGAATACACGGCCGACTTCTTCCAGTGTTCTCGTTCTGCCGTCATCAAGTCCAAAACGCAAACGGAGAACATTTTCTTCCCGGTCAGTCAATGTATCCAATACATCCTCCAATTGTTCTTTCAGCAATTCATATGCTGCATGATCAGATGGAGAGGTTGCTTCCTGGTCTTCAATGAAGTCCCCAAGATGGGAATCATCTTCTTCCCCAATCGGCGTTTCAAGGGATACCGGTTCTTGTGCGATCTTCAAGATTTCACGTACTTTTTCCGGCGTGAGATCCATCTCTTCCCCAATCTCTTCCGGAGACGGTTCACGACCTAAATCCTGCAGGAGCTGACGCTGTACGCGGATCAATTTATTGATTGTTTCAACCATGTGCACCGGAATACGAATGGTACGTGCTTGGTCGGCGATTGCACGTGTGATTGCCTGACGGATCCACCAAGTTGCATACGTACTGAATTTGAAACCTTTACGGTAATCGAATTTCTCAACTGCTTTGATGAGGCCCATATTACCTTCTTGGATCAAATCAAGGAATAACATACCACGGCCGACATAGCGTTTCGCAATGCTGACAACAAGTCGAAGGTTCGCTTCAGCCAATCTCCGTTTTGCTACTTCGTCCCCAGCTTCGATTCTTTCTGCAAGTTCGATTTCCTCTTTGGCGGACAATAAATCGACACGTCCGATTTCTTTCAAGTACATACGTACAGGGTCATTGATCTTGATGCCGAGTGGTACACTCAAATCATTCAAGTCAAATTCCTCTTCTTTTGCGATTTGCTTCATATTAGGGTCCTGATCGGATTCACCAATCACTTCCACACCTTGTTCGTTCAAGTGTTCGTAGATTTCATCCATCTGATCGGAATCCAATTCGAAATTCGCAAGACGCTCGCTTACTTCTTCATAAGCAAGGACTCCGCGCTTCTTACCCATTTCAACAAGGAGATCTTTTGCTTGCTCCAATGTCATTTCAGTATCATTCACTTTAGAACCTGCTGGCTTATTTTCTGCCATAAGTCCTCCTCCTTCCAAAACATCAAGCTATCTATTGTTACAGAGAACTTTTTAAAGTTCTACGTATTTCCATGATTTTCATGGCTATCTGTGCTGCACGAATCGGATCATTCTCCTGTTCGGCTTGCCGCTGCTCGGCCAGCAGCTGGCTTATATCCGTCTTGTTCACTTGCTCGCGCTTGATCGTCCGAATGTAATCCCCGATTTCCTGATCACTGATATCCTCGACCACCGGCAGCATTGCCGTTTCTATGACCAGCTGCTGTAAGGCTGGATCCGCAAGCGATGACACGAATTGACTGACATCCGCCTCATGGCCCTCCTCATAAAAGGCATAGAGATGGGTGGCAATCACCTGGATCTGCTCGGTTATGAATGAAGCACCTATTTCTTCCTGAACCTTATCCGCAATTGCCGCTGTTCTAAGCATATGCGCGAGCAACTGTTTTTCTGCCGTCTGAAAGGCAGTTGGGATTTTTTTTTCATAATGGCGCGACTGCTGTTTTGGAACCTGCGATTTAGCCGGATTGCTGACGGCTTTCCTATTTTCCTTTTTACGCAGTCTGGGCGCAAGATCGGAGGCAAGTGTATCAACGGAAAGATCCATTGCATTTGACAGCTCCCGCAGATAGTGTTCCCTTTCCACAGAGCTTTCAATCTGTGCAATCTCATCCAACACTTTTTCTACATATTGCAGGCGATCTCCTTCAATGGATAGATTGTAGTCCTGCTTCAAGTACTGCATCATGAAGGACATAGCGGTCAGGGCAGCATCAATGATGGAACGTTTGAACTTTTCAGCCCCATGTTCGCGGATGAAATCGTCTGGATCAAGACCATCCCTCAGCATGGCGACACGTACGTGGTTGCCGGCCTTCTGCAGTGCTTGCAATGCTCGGTAGGAAGCTTCAAACCCAGCCTTATCGCCATCGTAACAAATGACAACTTGTTCCGCGTAACGCTTCAACAGCCTCGCCTGTGTGTCAGTCAGGGAAGTGCCCAGTGTCGCAACTCCGTTCCTGACCCCAGCCTGATAGGCTGCAATCACATCATTATACCCTTCGAATACGACCACCTGAGCCGTTTTTCGGATTTCACTCCTGGCCAGATCGAAATTGAACAGCATCCTTCCTTTCTGGAAAAGCTCGCTTTCGGAACTGTTCAGATACTTCGGTTCCTGACCACCGCCCAGTGTGCGACCACCAAATCCGACCGTCTTGCCAAGGTGATTCCGGATCGGAAAGATAACCCGGCCGCGAAAGCGATCTTGAGGCTTATTCTCTTTATCGGCCGAAAACAAGCCAGTGTGAAGCAGCTCCTGTGGCTTGTACCCTTTTCCTTCGAGGAATTTCACGGTAAAGTCCCTGCTGTTCGGGGCAAACCCGAGCTGGAATGTATCAATCGTCTCCTCGGTCAGACCGCGGCCAAGGAGATATTCATACCCTGTCTTGCCTTCTTTTGTATTGCGCAGCAGATTGTGATAGAGCTTTACTACCCACTCATTTGCCTCAAGTGCGGTCTGCTCTTCCTTGGATTGTCCTCGATCCTGCTGCTCTGTCACATAGGCAGGTACGTCTGTCCCGCTTCTTTCAGCAAGCCGCTGGACTGCTTGGGAGAAAGGAATGCCTTCCAGTTCCATCAGGAAGGTGAATACATTCCCCCCCTTGCCACAGCCAAAACAATGAAATATCTGCTTTTCCTGCGTCACGGAGAAAGATGGAGACTTCTCGCCATGGAAAGGACAAAGTCCAAAATAATTCCGCCCTTGTTTCTTTAATTGGACATGCTCACCGATGACATCCACAATATCATTCGATTTGCGGACTTCATCGACTACTTCTTCTGGTATTGCACCAGCCATTCCACATCACCAACCTATATAATTCAACAACTTCCGTCTGATTCCTGCATTTTTCGACAATAAGACGAAAAAATAGTAAGGAATCTTCTTCTATCAGCAGCTGTCAGCTTGGAAGGTCCCTTTATTCGTTTGCCCTGTCGTTGATTTTTGATCCGCATGTGCTTTCTTAATAGGATTTCATCAGCGTCAGCATCCGTAATCAACTCTCCGCGAGGTGTAATGACAGTTACGTCCTTTGCTGTAAGCAAAGTTGCCAATGCAAGGTCCTGTGTCACAACACAATCTCCAGAGCCGATGTGATTCAGAATGTACCAATCCACTGCTTGATCAACAGGATCGAGCACTACCCATGAGGCATCTGAATCACCGCCTAAGTGATTGATGGTGGTAATAAAACGGACAGGAACGTGATACGTTGCACATGCAGATATAATCTCCCGCTTTACAGGACAGCTATCTGCATCCACATAGACAATCGGGTTATGTGATTTCATGTCTCACTTATTCTACAATAAAATGCGGAATCCTTCCTTTTTCGTAAAATTTTTATAAAGCTTTTTACCTCAAGGGTTACCATTTATACATAAATCATACTAACAACATTTTTTCACAAAAACTAATTATAATACAAAGTAAATGAAAAAGCCATCAATTTAACCTTTAATCAAGAAGCCTTTGACTGTTTCAGTCGACCGCTGCTCCTCGGTAATTTACCGAATAGAATCGAAGCAAAAGGCACGAACCGATGGAAAAGATAAATAACTACAAAGCAGACGCCCATCACTGCCAAATACCGCAGCATTATCTGAATATGAAATAGATGGTTGCTGTATGCGGGTATAGTTCTTGTCACATAATCCAGAACTAACGGATGAAGCAGATAATACCCGAATGAATAGCTCGCAATCTGCTGCAGTTTGGCAAGCGTTGAGACGGATAACCTGTCCGTCACCGATTCAGCAATTCTAAATATTGCATAACAGCCTGTTATAAGGAAGATATAATTTACGCTCTCATAAAGGATGTTATTCCATTCGAAGCTTCCCAGTGTCCCGGCAGCATAATAATACATTGCAATGCCAGAGCCCGCCATGGCACTGATAAGCAGCCAGACCCACGTAGACCAGTGTTTGCTTTTTGCTTTTTCCCTATCATAATGCACGCCAATCCAGCCTCCGAGCAGCAGTGTACCCATCAGCTGGAGGAATAACGGGATCGGACTGGGTGGAAGGAAAGTTTGCAAGGCAATATAACCTAGCTGAAGCAGCCCTCCGAAAACAAACATGTATCTCCTGAAAAAAGCCCAGCTGTGATCCAGCCATATCAGCAACGGAAGAACCAAATAGACTTGAACAATGAGAAAGATGAAATGCAGCTGGTAGTAGCTTTCGCCAAAAATAATACGTTTTACGATTGCAGCTGGCTGCAAATCACCAAACCCAAGCACTGCTTTATGCAGTTCATACATTAGGGCCCATATGATGTAAGGAATCAAAATGAAGCTGACTCGTTTCCTGTAATAGTCTTTCCACAAGGTTTTCGTAAGTTTTTTATGTTTATATCGATAAAAGAAAATCAGACCGGTGATGGCAATGAAGATGCCGGCTTCTATCCGGATGATTCGGTTAAGGAAGTGGTATTTTTCATATGCGTCGCTTGCAAAAGGCAAAACGGTGGCATAGGCACCCGTTACATGGACGAGTACGACAAGTGACATTGCCAAAAGCCGCATCAGATAAATGGATTGGATCTGCTGTCGTTTATTCATGTTTGGCCTCCTGGTCGGATTCGTTTTACGAAACAGAAGAGGCAACAACAGATTGTCTGCTGTCACCTCTTTTTATTTATTCGTAACGATTCCCCCGGAGTACCATTATCAAGCTAGTTGTACAGAAATTTAACACTAACTTTAAATTAAATTAATCCTGTTGATTGCGTACAGTCAGGATACTATTCGCCGTTTCTTCGACTGCTTTATTGGAAACATCAATCACGCGACAGCCGATTCGTTCGACAATCTTATCAAAATGCTCCAGCTCATGATTGATCCTGTCGATATTGGCATAGCTCGCTTGATCTCCAAGACCGAGTGCCTTGAGCCGCTCTTTACGGATATTATTAAGCTTTTCCGGACTGATGCGCAGACCGATGCATTTTGCGGGATCCACTTGGAAAAGCTCCCGGGGCGGTTCGACCTCGGGAACGATCGGGACATTGGCAACCTTCAATCGTTTATGGGCCAAATATTGGGATAAAGGCGTTTTCGATGTACGTGAAACACCAATGAGTACAATATCCGCCCGGCTAATACCTCGTGGATCCCGGCCGTCATCATAGCGTACCGCGAATTCGATTGCTTCGATTCTGCGAAAATAATCTTCATCAAGCCGATGTACAAGGCCTGGCTGAAGCTTCGGCTTCTGATGGAACATATTTTCCATCGCATCCATCAGTGGTCCCATCAAATCGATGCAAGGTATGCCATGTTTTTTTGCTTCGTTTGTCAGGAAAGCCCGGAAATCCGGGTTGACCATCGTGAATGCGATGATCGATGGGCGTTCGTTGGCTTGCTTTATCGTTTCTTCCAATATGGATGTGCTCTCTACATAGGGAACACGCTGCAAAGCGAATGGTGCTTCCAAATTGAACTGGCTGAGCGCAGCTTTCACAACAAGCTCTGCTGTTTCTCCTACAGAATCTGATACAACGAAGACGATTGGTTTCTCCATCGGTTCCCCTCCTGGATTCTTTTACATAAGTTCATTGCGAGCGAGTTCGACGAAAGCCTTCGTAATCGTCGTCTTTGTAATACGCCCGACAACCTTTGCTCCTGCCTCATTCGATCTTTCCAAGACCGGCAGACTGTCGATTTGTTTTTCAATCAGCCGATTGGCCGCTTCAACCAGCAGCTCATCTGGATAACAAACAGCTACGTTTGGCATCCTCGTCATGATGATGTGAACCGGGATATCCTGCAGCACCTGATTACCAATGCTTGCTCGCAGCAGATCCTTTCGGGATACAACGCCCACTAGATTATTATCTTGGTCGACTGCAAAGAGTGTTCCGACATCACTGAGGAACATTGCACTGATGGCATCATAAGCAGAATCATCTTCCTTGACGACGATAGGCATCGACTGAAAATTCTCCACTTTATATTTCATCAGTTTTTCCGTGATGATTTCCGAACCTGTCTTACCTGTATAGAAGTAGCCAACACGAGGTCTTGCATCAAGGAAACCTACCATTGTAAGAATGGCCAAATCCGGCCTCAATGTCGCACGAGTCAGATTGAGCCGTTCGGCGATCTGCTCACCAGTAATCGGACCCGCCTCTTTTACAATCGCGATAATCTGCTGTTGTCTTTTAGACAAATCCATGTTCATCACCTCTATCCAAGAACTGCCCTCATTGGACCTGCTTCCACTGTACTTTTGTCACATCCGCGTAGCTAAGGATCAGTGCAGCCAATTGGTTCAATAATGATAAGCGGTTCGTTTTTAGTTTTTCATCCTCTGCCATGACCATCGTATGGTCGAAAAATGCATGGATGCTGTCAGCGAATGCAGCCAATGTATCCAAAGCTTCTTTAGCCTGCCGTTTGGACGCAGCATCCAAGTAGGCAGTTTTGTTTTGCTCAAGCATACTATATAGCTGTTTTTCCTGTTCATTTTCAAACAATGATTCGTCCACGCCCTGGTCTGTACCTTTTTTGGCTAGGTTGATGACACGGCCCAAAGCTTCTTGTACTGGCTTGAAATCCTCATCGTGACGCAATGCCTGCAATGTTTTCGCTTTTGCAAGCGTATATGGATAATTACCGATTTGGATAGTAAGAACCGCTTCGACTACGTCATAAGAAATGCCTTCTTCTTTCAGCAATTGAGCAGCACGCTGGTGGAAGAAGCTGCGAATATCCTCTGTGTACACATCCTTTTCAACGGTCGGCAAAGAATTCTGTTCGAACAGCGTAACTGTGCGATCAACGATTTCCTCAATGGTAATCTGCCAGTCTGTTTTCGCAAGCATATGGATGATGCCGACTGCTTGACGACGCAAGCCGTACGGATCCTGGGAACCAGTCGGCACATTGCCGATGACCATACTTCCAACAATCGTGTCCAATTTGTCAGCGATGCTGACTATTGTACCTTCTACAGTCTCTGGAAGCGCCCCATGGGACGAAAGCGGCATATATTGTTCGCGAATTGCTTGGGCAACGCGTTCATCTTCTCCGAAGTGACGTGCATACTTCTCACCCATGACACCTTGTAATTCTGTGAATTCATTCACCATATTAGTCACGAGGTCGAATTTAGCGATGCTTGCAGCTCGTTCGGCCCGGAGTGCTGTTTGCTGATCGATACCTGCAGTTTCACTGATCATCTTCGCAATCTTCGTTACACGATCCACTTTATCCTGCAAAGTGCCAAGTTCCACTTGATAGACCATCTTAGACAGTTTTTCCATTGCTTTCTCAATCGGCTGCGCTTTGTCTTCCGCGTAGAAGAACTCAGCATCCTGCAGTCGCGCGCGCAAGACCTTCTCGTTTCCACGGGCGACATTTTCCAAGTGTTCGCTGTTTCCGTTACGGACACCGATGAAATGTGCCAGTAGCTTACCGGAAGCATCTGTCACTGGGAAGTAGCGCTGATGCTCTTTCATACTGGTGATCAGTACCTCTTCGGGCAGATCAAGGAAGCTATCGGCAAAGTTGCCGTGGAAAACGGTTGGATATTCGACCAGATACAATACTTCCTCCAGCAATTCTTCGTCGATTGGAATTTGCCATCCGTTTGTTGTCTCCAATTGACGGATGCCATCGATGATCATCTGCTGGCGTTTCTGTTGATCAACGATGACGAATTGCTTTTCAAGCACAGAAACATATGCGCCAGGATTGTCGATAGTCACTGTGCTTCCCAGGAAGCGATGACCATAAGTAAGATTCGATGATTCAATTCCGGCTATCTCCATCGGGATGATAGCTTCCCCGTATAATGCAACGATCCATCGGATAGGTCGTGCATACCGCAGGCTGCCGGAACCCCAGCGCATATTTTTAGGAAAATGCAAGCTGAGCAATACATCTTTAAAGGATGGCAGCAAATCTGCCGCAAGCTGTCCTTTAACAAATTTCTTCACGAAGATATATTCTGTTCCGTCTACATCTTTTGTGAAAATATCCTCGACTGAAGCACCTTGACCTCGTGTGAAACCTTGGGCTGCTTTTGACCATTGCCCTTCATCGTCTTTTGCAATCCGCAGTGCCGGTCCTTTGACTTCTTCTTCGATATCCGGCTGCTTATCCGAAAGAGACTGGATTGTAACAGCTACACGTCTCGGCGTGCCCTGCACCACTACCTTTTCAAAGGAGAGACCCAACTCATTCAGCCATGCTGCCGTTTTGGTTTCAAGCTGTTCAATCGTGCCAGGCAGAAACCGGGCAGGCATTTCCTCCAAACCGATTTCAAACAGTACATCTTTATTCTGCATGCTCATCCGCTCCTTCTTTCAGCATCGGGAAACCAAGTCGTTCCCGTTCCGCTACATAGCTCTTCGCAATGGATCTAGCTAGGTTCCGGACTCTTCCGATATAACCAGTACGCTCGGTAACCGAGATAGCGCCTTTTGCATCCAGCAAGTTGAATGTGTGGGAACATTTCAGCACGTAATCATAGGCAGGGAAGACAAGACCTTGGTCCATGATCCGCTTTGCTTCTTTTTCATACATATCAAACAGCTGGAACAGCATGTCCGTATCCGATTCTTTAAAAGTATAAGTGGAATGCTCGAATTCTGGCTGCTTGAAAATATCTGCTACCGTAACACCATCCGTCCATTCAAGATCAAAGACATTCTCTTTATCTTGGATGTAAGAAGCAAGCCGTTCCAGTCCATATGTAATCTCAACAGAAACAGGTTTCGCTTCCAAACCTCCGATTTGCTGAAAATAGGTGAATTGAGTGATTTCCATACCGTCAAGCCACACTTCCCAGCCCAGGCCAGCCGCACCTAGGGTCGGGTTTTCCCAGTTATCCTCGACAAATCGGATATCATGCTCCAAAGGGTCGATACCCAATTTGCGCAAGGAGTCCAAGTAAAGTTCCTGGATATTTTCTGGTGAAGGTTTCATGATCACCTGGAATTGATGATGCTGGTATAAACGGTTCGGGTTTTCCCCGTAGCGACCATCAGCCGGGCGGCGGGATGGCTCCACATAAGCTACGTTCCATGGTTCGGGACCAAGACTGCGCAATAAAGTCATCGGGCTCATTGTTCCGGCCCCTTTTTCTACGTCATACGCCTGCATCAATAGACAACCCTGGTCAGACCAATGCTTCTGTAACGTCAAAATCATGTTTTGGATATTCATCGGATTCCCTCCATCTTCTTTTCATCAACGTCAGGATGGACAAAGAAAAATCCCGTCCTTATGCTGCATACGATACACAGCATAGGGACGGGATTACCGCGGTTCCACCCTATTTGCTCCCAAATGGAAGCCACTCTTTTCCTTTTTGCTCCGAAGCGCCTTCCCCGTCTGCCTTCATTCTGGCTTCCACTATCCCAGATTCGCTGTGCAAAGAACATGACGGATACTACTCTTCTTCAACGCAAGCCGTCGATTTTCATCTATCATACTAAAATGCCATACTAATTGTCAACAAACCTTTATTGAAGTTTATCCAATTGAGCAAGGAATTTCTTGCTTTTCAGGAAATAACCCCCGTACCGTTCGTAATAAGCATCCAGGATCTCGTTCAAAAGTCGTTTTGTTTCCGTCTTTACTGAAATATTGCCGATTCTGGAAATATCGATGCTGGAAAAAAGCTGCAGGAGCTTTGTTACTGTTTCCGATAATACATAAGCATCCGGATCCAGATGCATACACCGGCGGCAAAGCATGCCACCTTCAGGTACGGAAAATCTAAAAGGCATCTCTGTATTGCCGCAATTGACACATTGGTGAACGGTCGGTGCAAAGCCGCCACGGCGGAACATCTTCAATTCATAGATGATTCGCAAAACATCTGCATCTTTTCCATCATTGATCCATTCCAGCACTTGCAGCAGCTGCCGGAATAGATCAGGGTCAGGCTTATTATTATCAGTCAGCTTATCTGTCATTTCCGCGATATAAGATGCATAAGCTGTTTTTACGATGTCTTCACGGATTGATCGGAAGCTTTGCAGCGGTTCTCCCTGCTGCATCGCCCCCATACCGGACCCAATCTGCACCAGAAATGAGCCAAAGATGAATGGCTGCGCGATGGCAGCCATCCGGCTTTTCGGTTTTTTCGCGCCCCTGGCCATGACAGCTATTTTGCCGCGATCCTCGGTGAAAATCGTGATGATTTTATGTGTTTCCCCATAGTCCTGCGTACGCAGGATGATTCCTTCGACATTTTGGAGCAACGCTCTCCCCACTCCTGTTGCTTACATTTTCGATTGAAGGCGATTATAATTCGGGAGCTCAATGATGTTATCTTGCTCCGGAGGTATTAGTGAATTGTACATCGTTTCGATTTCTTTCATCAATAAGTAGGTTTCGATACTCCCGGTCTTGCTAAAGATTTTCCAATGGAAATCAATCACAGGAAGTCCACCTTTCTTTGTATTTTTAAGAAATGAACATACAAAACAATTACTCCTAATTAGGATGACACCTTACCCTCGAATCCATGTGCTTCAAATATTACCAGCTATCAATATTCCTCACGGCTGAAACCGTAATCATTAAGCTGGGCTTGCTTGTTCCGCCAATCAGGCTGTACTTTGACCCAAAGCTCCAGGAACACCTTACTGCCAAGCAGCATCTCTATATCCCTACGTGCCAGCTTCCCGACTTGTTTGAGCATACTGCCCTGTTTGCCGATAATGATCCCTTTTTGGGATTTACGTTCCGTGACAATCGTCGCTTGGATGAATACCTTTTCAGTTGTACTGTGACGATTCTCAATCGCTTCGATGACAACCGCAATCGAATGCGGGACTTCCTCGCGTGTCAGATGCAATACTTTCTCCCGAATAAGCTCACTGATGACAAATCGCTCCGGATGATCCGTAACTTGATCCTCTGGATAATATTGCGGTCCCTCTGGTAGATAACCTTTTAAAGTTTCAAGTAAATGCGCTGTATTATTACCTTCCAATGCACTGATCGGAACGATTTCAGCAAAGTCCAACTTGTCCTTATAAAGCTCGATAAGTTCCAGCAGTTTATCGGGATGGACTTTATCAATTTTATTCACTACAAGAAAGACAGGATTATTGACCTTCTGCAGTCTTTCGAGGATAAATTGATCGCCTCGGCCATAGCCTTCTTCGGCATTGATCATGAACATGACAGCATCCACTTCATTCATCGTGTTCTCTGCTGTCTTTACCATGAAGTCCCCAAGTTTATGCTTCGGTTTGTGGATACCAGGCGTATCGATAAAGATGAACTGTGCATCATCCTGAGTGAGCACCCCTTGAATCCGATTACGAGTCGTCTGCGGCTTATCACTCATAATAGCGATCTTTTGACCGACAAAACGATTTAATAAAGTTGATTTCCCAACATTCGGTCGCCCGATGATGGAAATGAAACCAGAACGAAATTCTTTCTCCATGCTGTTTTAATCCTCCAAGTACTAGTACGACAAAAACCTCAAGTACTATAAAAATGTTGTATCTCTATCTTACTACAAATCCCCCGCCACTTCACCCATTCGACAAAAGGGGTTAAAAAAAACCAAAAGCGGAGAAGAACGGTAAGAAACGGAGTGGTAAGTGAGAAGGTCCGGAGGGAGGTGGTATTCCTTCCGCAGGGACTTATCGCTTACAACGCAGTTTCTGGTCTTCGGAGCTAGACGATAACCAAAAGCGGAGGGAACCGTTAAGAAACGAAGTGGTAAGCAAGGGAGCCCAGAATGGGTGATTTCCCCACGGCGGGATTCATTGCTTACAACGCAGTTTCTGGTTCCCGCAGCTAGACGACAAACCAAAAGCGGAGAGTGCCGGTTAGGGACGGAGAAGTAAGCGAGAAAGCCCGGAGGAAGGCGTTCTATCCTTCCGTAGGGATTTATCGCTTACGGCGCAGTCCCTGCTCTCGTAGCTAGACGAAGCAAAAGCGGAACAGCTTCACCTACCCTGTAATTTCCCCACTTCTAGCCTTATTAACTTTAAAACAACGAAAACCGCCCACCAATATGGACGGTTTTTCTCACATTACCGAAATGATTTCCGGAACGAAAACGACCAACCCTACAACTATGGCAGTCATCGCTGCAATGAGGACAGCTCCGGCTGCAATATCTTTGATGAGACCAACTGCCTTGCTCTGTTCGGGTGACAGATGATCCATCGCGAGCTCAATGACGGTATTGATCATTTCTGTAGCGATGACGAAGCCGATACTCAAAAGGATGGCGGCCCATTGGGCTGTTCCGATTCGAAAAATGAAACCTGCAAGCAGTGCGATGACCGCTGCAATCGTATGAATCCGAAAATTCCTTTCTTTGAGGAAAGTCCATCGAATCCCATTCCACGCATAACGGAAACCGATGCCGGATTTAGTTTTCTTCCCGCTTGAGTCCGAAGCCATTCAAAATCTCCTCTTGTCGACCGAACATCTTCTTCTCATCAGCTTCATTCATATGATCATATCCTAACAGATGCAAAAAGCCATGCAGGGCAAGGAAACCCAATTCCCTTTCCACACTGTGACCATAATCCTCCGCTTGTTCTTTGGCTTTGTCGACCGAGATGATGATATCGCCGAATACGACCGGGATTTCTTCCCCGATAATCTGCTGTTCACCTTCGCCTTCTTCCTGCATGGCGAAGGAGATGACATCCGTTGGTGCGTCCTTTTGACGGTAATTACGATTAATCACCTGTATTTCCTCATTATCCACAAATGTGATGGACATCTCTGCCTCTTCCGTTATCTTTTCTGCTTCCGCTGCGTATTGGATCAGCCGATCGATCAGATCAATATAATCTTCTGTCACGGAATTTGTCTTATCATGAAAATCAATATGCATTAGTTTGCCTCCTTCACTTTTTCTTCATCCGGATATTCGATTCGGGAATGGAATATTCCAGTTAGCGCCTGACAAATCGCTTCCTTGATCACTTGTAATTCCTGCAATGTCAGCGGCGCACAATCCAGCTGACCATCCATCAGCTTATCCTTGATGATGCTGTCAACCAAGCTGTGGATTTTTTCCTGTGTCGGTTCTTTCATCGAACGGACCGCCGCTTCGACGGAGTCACAAATTGATAGGACAGCTATCTCTTTAGTCGATGGTTTTGGCCCTGGATAACGATATGTCTCTTCCTTGACGTCCTTATTATATTCCTTTTCCTTGTAATAGAAAAACTTCAAAAGGGATGTACCGTGATGTTGCTCGGCCATATCGATGATTTCTTTCGGAAAATGATTGTTTTTAAGCATCCGGGCGCCGTCATAAGGGTGACGGATGATGATTTCAGCGCTTTGCCGCGGCGAAAGTTTGTCATGTGGGTTTTTCCGACCCATTTGGTTTTCGATGAAGAGTTGCGGCTGCCGCGTTTTGCCAAGATCGTGATAATAGGCACCAACCCTGGCAAGCAGACCGTCTGCACCGATAGCTTCACAAGCTGCTTCACACAAATTGGCTACCATGATGCTATGGTGGTATGTACCAGGTGCATCAGTTAGGATTTTTTTCAATAATGGGTGATTCGGTTTGGATAATGCCAAAAGCTTGGTCTCCGAAAGCACACCGAACCCTGCTTCGACAAACGGCAGTACTCCTGCCACCAGTATCACTGTCAGGATGGCAGATAGGACGGCAAAACCGATGTAAAGCAGCACCGCTTCCCAAGCATACTTTTCGAATGCAAAGAATAAGAATAACAATACACTGACTACTTGAACAATGACAAGCAATAGAAATGACTTTATCATTGCTGTCTTATCTTTTACATTCCTGATTGCATAAATAGCTGCGAGCTGTGCGAATAAATAGTAAAGCGCAGCTTCCATATTAAAGGACCCTGGTATCTCATCATTCAGGATGATAGCTGCCAATATACTGTAGACTATCGCATATCCAATAGCGAACCGCTCA
Organism: Terribacillus jepli; assembly: GCF_047228925.1. NCBI lineage: Bacteria > Bacillati > Bacillota > Bacilli > Caryophanales > Bacillaceae > Terribacillus > Terribacillus jepli. The sequence goes on from NZ_JBFEGH010000012.1 coordinate 20,696, forward strand.
CTTAGCAGATGACGGAATAAAACCGCAGCAAATGCAGCAGGCAGCAACAAGTAATAATGCTGATCCGTTGTTCCAAGGACACCGATCGGTTTCAATAACAGCACGGACAAACATGTAAGCAGGAACGTAAACAATAAGACAGACTTACCCGATCCCGTCCGTTTTTTTAATGTATGTATCGTTTCGTAAGTCAGGATGCCGGTCAGGAGCGCCATGAACAAAGCAAGACCGACAAGCGGCAGCACATTCCTTGTATTATTCAGCAAGCCGACAAGCTGAAGCTCTTCGTATACATCATTTGTGATTGTCTGGCCTTCCTGTACGATGATTTCACCTGCACGAATAATGACAGGCGCCACATTTTGCTGGGCTTCTGCCCTGGCTGAAGCTGTTTCTTGCGCATCAAAGGAAGCGTTCTGAACGATGGCAAAGGCTGTGAGCGAACGGAGTGCTTGCTTGGTTTCGCTGGATACATCCGCATAATCGATACGTTCTCCCATTTCCTCCTGCGTCTGTTGCACCTCGTCACGTTTCACTCCATCTTCCAAGAACCCAGTCATAGCATCCACGAATACTTTTTCACTGATTTCCCTTTCATTGACGGGTATTTTCAAAAGCTGCTCGAGCTGACGGTCCGTCAAGTCTTCTTTGACAGATTCCGAAAGCAAGTTCTTGACAATATCCATTCTCTGGTCGATTGGACGATCATCTTCATCTGCTTGAGCAAGAGTAGAGAATATCTCCTTGACAGCATCGGTTTTTGCTTTGGTAATTTCGGAAGATACGGTATAACGGTCATCAATCTGCTGGCTTGCTTCCTGCCTATGTCTTTCTGTCTGGGCTTCATTCTCGATTGTGATCGGTGATCGAATCGTTTCACTTGCCGCATCGTAAACCTGGACATCATAATCCCTAGTCGTCACGTTGGAGGCTGTCATAATGAAGAAAAAGCATCCAAGCAACAATGCTCCGATCAGGATGAATGCACGTTCACCAGTGTTTGACTTTTTTCTGAACAGCTCCTTGAACTTTATTCTAGCCACACTCTGCCCTCCTATCCGCCTGAACCGAAAAAGACCCGGAGCCGGGCCTTTTCTTTTTACTCAGACTCGTATGCTTCGATGATCCGCTGGACAAGCGGATGGCGTACGACGTCTGTCTGTTTCAAGTAGGTGAAATAGATACCTTTTACATTGCTTAGCTTTGTTTCAACGGAACGCAGGCCGGAAGCGACACCCTTTGGCAAGTCAATTTGCGTCAAGTCACCGGTGATGACCATTTTGGAACCGAATCCCAGCCTGGTGAGGAACATCTTCATTTGTGCATTTGTCGTATTCTGTGCTTCATCCAGGATGACGAATGCATCATCAAGTGTACGTCCACGCATATATGCCAGCGGAGCAATCTCGATCGTTCCGCGTTCAATCAATCGTGTCGTCTGCTCCATACTAAGTACGTCATGCAAAGCATCGTATAACGGCCGGAGATACGGATCGACTTTTTCCTTCAAGTCACCTGGCAAAAATCCTAGGCTTTCGCCTGCTTCCACTGCAGGACGTGTCAGGATGATGCGCTTGACGATGCCTTTTTTCAGGGCATTGACTGCCATCACGACGGCCAGATAGGTTTTACCCGTACCTGCAGGGCCAATTCCAAAGACTAAGTCATTGGACTTGATGCCGTTAATATAGTTCCGTTGACCAAGTGTTTTGACACGTATGGATTTACCTTTCGCATTTTTGGTTATTTCATCATCAAATAATGTTTCAAATTGATCGAGATTATCTTTTTTAGCTAACTCTATTGCGTATACCACATCACGTTCCCCGATCGGTATACCGCGTCTGATGACAGAAGCGAGAGCTTGCAGCAGTTCCTCCGCAGCCCGAACTTCCTCTTCTGTACCAGTCACACGGACTTCTTCTCCCCGGGTGACAATGGATACCCGGAATTGCTCCTCGATTTGCTTGAGGTGGCGATCCTCCGTTCCAAACAGAGCCAATGTTTCATTCGTATCTTTTAATTGCAAATTCACACGTTTTACGTCTTCGGGCATAATCAATCTCCTTGAGATATAGGTTGAGATGTTGCGATATCTTCATTTACTTGAAAGTATAAGATTAATTTTACTTTACCATTCTCAACAGTCTCATGTAAAATTTTTTGAGAAATAATGTCAGCATCTGCGCCGACTTGAAGTTGTAAATCCTGCTTGGCTATCTTCTCCGCCTGTGCCATTGCTTCATCTTTTGTACGTTTCACTTGTTTTGTGATGCGCTCATATTCCGAGGTCTTGGTGATACCGATGGGCAGCTCCCAACGAAGAAAACGCAGATGGCGCACAGAAGTCTGTTTCTGTGAATCCTTGAATCCGGAGTCCCCAAATCCCCATACAGGCAAACGGAAACCATCACCAAATTGAATAGCGTATTTACTTTCCTGCTTGCCACTAAGAACGGTGTATGTTTCTTCCAGCGGAACCGTTGCAGACACATTATACCATGTCCGTGCGATGATGCTGCCAGTTGCAGCAACTGGTTCTCTCGTATCTTCGGGCTTGGTTTTATCTTCTTGATCCTCTGGCACAGGAGGCGGTTCGTTGCCGATCATACCTGATACGAGAATATCCCCAGGTTCGACGTAGTCATGGACACTGACTTGCGGTACTCCTTCTGAGACGAACATATCGACGATGACACCTTTTTTCTTGGCTACAAGATGCCGTGGCCCAGGTTGTTCCCCTTCTTCCACAATGGTTTTCGGCACACCTTCCAATGAATAGGTTGTCCCTTTTTCTTGTACTCCTATCCAAAGGAGCTCCGGAATATCCTGCAAAAGACGCTGCTGGATATCAACGGGGGCACCAAGCGTCAGCTTGAATGCACCTAAGCGAACACCATACGCATCCAGTTTTGTTTCAATTTGGTGTTCCAATTCGGGGCTTACGCCTTTTATTTCAATTTTCCAGACAGTATTTGATAGAAAAAAAATAAGAAGTATGCTGAATGCCATACCAAGCAAGAGTGGTTTTTTATGCAGCAATGCAGAGAAAAGGAAAGGAAATCCATGCTTGCTGCGGAACTGTATTTTGTAGCCTGTCCGTCTTCGCTGCATGCGAAGCCTGCTGATATCCTGTTTCCTGATCTTCGCTTCACATGTTTGACTATCCTTTTTGATTATGTCCCAGACCAGGATTTTCTCCTGTACGAGCTGATTGAAGAACAGCTCCGGTCTATCCCCTTTTATCAGTACGGTCACATATCCAGTGAAATAAATATCCTGTGTGTGCTTCTTCATACGTACCTCCCCGATCTGCTTGCCTTATGAATCGATGAATTTGAATTCTTTCATTTTGCCCTCAAGCAAGATTTCCTCCGGCAGCATGACTTTCAGTACAAATGACTCGCCTGTGATTCGAAGAAAGCCTTTATTTAGCCGCAGCCGAAGTTCATTATCTGAAAAGAGAACTAATCCCCTATGATTCTCGATATAGGCATGAAAATGACCAATCGTCGTAATACGAGGGAGTTCAAGCACTACATCAGCAGGCATATCCAAATGCTCAGTAAACCAATTCCCAATCCGCTGCTGCCATTTTTTCATTCCCATCAGCTCCCCTCTGCACATTCTATGTGGAAGGGCAGCAAGTAAGAACAGTCCATTGAACGAAAAAAGCGAGCCCATCAATGGACTCGCTTTCTGTAAGTGCGATGCGGTTTCTTTGCGCGTGGTTCTCCAAGTATCTCCGACCAAACTACTTGTTCGGCCAATTGTCTGCTTGTTGGCCGTTTCAGCTTGATCGGTTTGGTTTTTGGCTGGTCTTTCTTTTGCTGGCCTACAGAAGAGGCACTACGCACTTCCACTACTTGTTCCATAGCCTCTTTGACTTGGTTTCGATAATCATCCACTTTCTGCTCTGATCTGAGCAGTTCCGGATCCTTCCTCTGCTGCTTCTGCTGAGGCCGCGGGCTTTTTCGCGGCTGCTTTTCTTTCCAATTCTTCACTGGAGGCTGTGTTCGTCTGGGATCATTCTCTTTCTCGCCTTTTTTTCCGACTGAATTAATGAGGAAAGCAATGGCGGCGATTGCCAGCGGTACAAGAAATTGAAGAATGTCAAACATGCTCCTGCCACCTTTCTAAACTTAAACCTCATCCTCGTCTTTATCGCCTTTGGATATACCTCCAATGCTGTCACGCATTGTCGTATCGGCATTGATATTCTGGTAGTTCATATAATCCATCACACCCATATTTCCGGAACGGAGCGCTTGGGCAAGCGCAAGCGGTACATCAGCTTCCGCTTCAACGACTTTCGCGCGCATTTCCTGTACGCGAGCCAAGTTTTCCTGCTCTTGGGCAACGGCCATAGCGCGACGTTCTTCGGCTTTTGCCTGTGCAATATTCTTATCTGCCTCAGCCTGATCCGTTTGAAGTATCGCACCGATGTTCTTACCAATATCAATGTCGGCGATATCGATGGACAGTATCTCGAATGCAGTACCGGAATCCAATCCTCGCTCTAAGACGTTATGAGAGATCTTATCCGGATTCTCTAGTACATTGCTATGGTTTTCCGAACTACCAATCGTGCTGACGATCCCTTCACCGACACGGGCAATGATTGTATCTTCCCCAGCACCACCGACTAGGCGGTCGATGTTGGCACGTACTGTGATTCTGGCTTTTGCCTTCACTTCGATACCATCAATAGCCACACCAGAGATGAACGGTGTTTCGATCACTTTCGGGTTAACACTCATTTGAACGGCTTCCAGCACATCACGGCCTGCCAGATCGATTGCTGCTGCGCGTTCGAATGATAATTCGATGTTTGCACGATGTGCCGCAATAAGTGCATTGACGACACGATCGACATTACCTCCTGCTAGGTAATGGCTTTCCAGCTGGTTTGTATCGACTTGGAGACCCGCTTTATGGGCCTTTATCAAAGGACTGATGACACGTGATGGAATAACGCGTCTCAAACGCATACCGACTAGTGTGAAGATGCTGATACGTACTCCCGCTGCCAGGGCGCTGATCCATAAAGCCACTGGTACAAAGGTAAATAGGATAATCAATGCGATCAAAATGACCGCAGCAATGATAATCGGTACAAGAATATCCTGACTCATTATTTTTCCTCCTCGTTCGTCACGGAACTGACGATTATTTTTACGCCTTCTGTACGGATAACAACTATTTTTGATCCTTTGGCAACATACCTGCCCTCCGTGATCACATCCATTTCCCTGCCCTCAATCTCAGCTGTTCCAGTCGGACGCAGCGGCGTTTTGGCCACACCATGCTGGCCAATAAGAGCGGTCAAACTCGGAAGCGTATCCGATTTGAGTGTTTCTTGGAGGATCATTGGCTTAAACATGCCTTTTTCGAATCCGACAATGCGAATCACATAGATGACGGCTGCGATGGTTACCACAAATGCGATACTGACGCTGATCATCATATCGGTCGTGTCCGCTGCAATACGAAATAAAGCCCACAGCAGCCCGATCATGCCAAGTATGCCCATTATTCCTCCGGGTACGAATAATTCCAAGACAAGTAAAATGATGGCTGCAGTCAAAAGCAGAATATCCGTACCTGTTGCAAGCCCTCCTGCAATGTGGCCGTATAAAAATATACCACCAGCAGCGATACCTAATATTCCGCCCGCCCCGAAACCAGGCGTGAACATCTCGACTGCCAAGCCAGCAAAGGCGATAGAAAGCAGGAGGGTCACGAGGACCGGAGATGTGATCCACGCTTGCATAGTATCGTTAAAGGTATGCACCGCCGTTTGAAGGCTCCCAAGCGTGATATATTGCAACATGTGAATCCTCCTGACCAACTGGTTTCGTTTACAGTTGTTATGTACAGTAACTTATACGCCTGAATGGAAAAAAGGTTTCATTTATTATTATATATTCATAAAAGCAAAAATCCCAATCAGTTGATGATTGGGATTTTTGCTTCAGATATTCATATAACTATCAGTTAAGACAAGTGCTTATTCACGATTTTATTAACTAAAGAACCATCAGTTTTGCCTTTTACTTTCGGCATGACAGCGCTCATCACTGAGCCCATGTCTTTCTTGGAAGTAGCTCCTACTTCCGCGATGGTCTGTTTAATAATGTCTTCAAGTTCTTCTTCCGAAAGCTGTTCTGGCAAATAATCTTTCAGAACTTGAAGCTCCGCTTCAAGCTTCTGAACAAGATCATCGCGTCCAGCTTCTTGAAATTCTTGGAGGGAATCTTTTCGTTGTTTTACCTCACGAGATAAAACGGTAAGTTCTTCATCTTCTGACAGCGTGTCATTACCAGTACGAATTGCTTCATTCTGCAGGGCAGCTTTCACCATGCGGATAACGCCGAGCGTATCCTTATCCCTTGCTTTCATCGCAGTTTTCATATCCTGGTTCAGACGTTCTGTTAATGACATATCTCTTTGCACCCTCTTTGCTTACTTACGCTTTCTAGCCGCCTCAGATTTTTTCTTGCGACGTACACTAGGTTTTTCGTAAAATTCACGCTTACGGTATTCAGATAGAGTACCGCTTTTAGAAACAGTGCGCTTAAAGCGACGAAGAGCATCTTCAAGAGACTCGTTTTTGCGAACGCGAGTAGTGTTTGACATGCTAATTTCCCTCCCTCCGAAGCATACAACAATGTGCTATCTCATATGCACTGCTGCATATGTCTTTGCTCATTATAATATAATGCTAAAACCTGGTCAATAGAAAGGTGCAGAAACATGCACCTTTCGCAAATACTTATCAATAATCGCTGCTGCCAGCTTCACCTTTGATGATCTGGACACCAGCACTTGCACCGATACGAGTGGCTCCTGCTTCAATCATAGCCAGTGTGGCTTCGCGCTCACGTACTCCACCGGATGCTTTGACACCGATATCCGGCCCCACTGTCTTACGCATGAGTCGAATGTCGTCCACTGTAGCCCCGCCTCCGGAAAAACCAGTCGATGTTTTGACATAATCAGCGCCGGCTTTGACAGCAAGCTGACACGCAGTCACTTTTTCTTCTTCAGTGAGCAAGGATGTTTCGATGATCACTTTTGTCAGAACTCCTGCAGCCGCTTCGACAACAGCTCGGATATCCGCCTCCACCGTCGCCAAGTCGCCTGACTTCAAGGCCCCGATATTGATGACCATATCGATTTCCCCTGCGCCTTTCTCGATTGCATCCTTTGTTTCCAAAGCTTTGACTGCAGTTGTGGACGCTCCAAGCGGGAATCCGATTACGGTGCAAACCTTCACATCAGTACCATTCAGCTGATTGGCACAATGAGATACCCAGTACGGATTGACACATACAGAAGCAAATTTATGCTCTGCGGCTTCCTGGACGATCACATCGATCTGTTCCTTGGTAGCATCCGGCTTTAGTAATGTGTGATCAATATATGCTGCGATATTTTCCAAGAGAGATAACTCCTTTTGTAATCAAGTTAAATAGTAACGCTTGCTTCCTCATCATCCATGACGCGGACAAATTGCCCTTCATTGTACGGATATCCGGCTTTTGTCAGTTTCACACGGACAATTTTACCGATCATATCCGGTGTCGCCTCGAATTTCACCTTCAGATAGTTATCCGTATATCCTACATACAATGAATCGGATTCGTTTGCATCATACAATTCTTCCGGAATGACTTCGAGTACTTCATTCTCGAACTGAGATGCGTATTCTTTTGCTTGCTGATCAGAAAGCGCGATCAGGCGATGGACACGTTCATTCTTAGTCTCATCATCCACTTGATCCGCCATACGTGCAGCAGGTGTACCGGTACGCTTGGAATATGGGAACACATGGAGTTCGCTATAGCCGATTTCCTGGATGAAGCGATATGTTTCCATGAATTCCTCTTCTGTCTCCCCTGGAAAGCCTACGATTACATCACTTGTAATGGCGAGATTCGGTAAAGCTTTTTTTACTTTTTCAATCTTGCTGCGGTAAAAATCAGATGAGTATTTACGGCGCATCCGTTTCAAGACGGTATCCGAACCAGATTGGAGCGGTATATGAAGATGGCGGACAATCTTTTCTGATTCATCCAACACTTGGATGACCTCATCTGTTATCTGGCTTGCTTCAATGGAAGAAATACGGATCCGTTTCAATCCACGGACATTCGCTTCCAATTCACGCAGCAATTTAGCGAAATTATAATCCTGCATGTCCTCGCCATAACCGGCAGTATGGATACCGGTCAGGACGATCTCCTTATAACCGGCATCAACAAGCTGCTGAGCCTGCTTCAAGACATCTTCCGGCTTACGGGAACGCAGCAGTCCGCGGGACCAAGGTATGATACAGAAGGTACAGAAATTATTGCAGCCTTCCTGGATTTTCAAGGACGCACGAGTACGGTCTGTGAAAACCGGTACATCCATTTCCTCGAAGACGCGGTTCTTCATGATGTTGGAAACACCGTTGATCGGTTCCTTTGTCTTTTTGAATCCCTCGATATGATCGATCATCTTGTCACGGCCTTGCGTACCTACAACGATATCGACTCCCGGAATCTCCATGATTTCTCCAGGTGAAGTCTGTGCATAACACCCTGTGACACAGATGACACCCTCAGGATTTTTACGTACTGCCCGGCGGATGACCTGGCGGCTTTTTTTATCCCCTGTATTGGTAACGGTACACGTATTGATGACATAAACATCTGACTGATGATCGAAATCGACCCGCTCATAGCCTTGGGCCTTGAACTTCTGCCAAATACCTTCCGTCTCATAATGGTTCACTTTACAACCTAATGTGTGGAATGCCACTGTAGGCATGAAAAACACCTCATTCTTCAAAATGGTACGATAGACTAGCCAACATATACAAGGGTGCGGTTTCCGTGCGCAGGATCCGGGGTCCAAGCCTGATCGGCACAAAACCCGCACCCTGAAGGGAATCTGCTTCCGCTTCACTGAAACCGCCCTCCGGTCCGATTACGACAAGTACAGTTTCAGAGGGAGAAATCCGCTGAAATATGGAACGGAGCGGTTCTGCCTTCAAGCCTTTTGCGGCTTCCTCATAAGCGAACAATTTATGCTTGTATGTATCGCTGCTGTCAAGCAGCTCTTGGAAGGATCGCACATCTTCAACTACCGGAATAATCAGACGGCTGGACTGTTCTGCTGCCTCTTTGGCAATTTTCTCAAGTCTGATCCGCTTCTTATCCTTCTTTTTCTCATCCCATTTTACAACGGATCTGGCAGCTTGAAAAGGAACGAATCCAGCTGCTCCAAGTTCCGTTCCCTTCTGCACGATCCATTCCAGTTTATCGCCTTTAGGCAGACCGTGGGCAATGGTTACTGCTACCGGCATTTCCGTATCAACGTCGACTTTTTCCGAAACAGAGACAGTGACATGATCCGGTGACAGCTCAGTAATCTTGCATTTTGCTGCATATCCTCCCGGGTGGACACAGATGATCTCATCACCCGGCTTCATCCGCATGACCCGATTGATATGATGTGCATCTTGTCCGTCCAGCATGATCCGGTCGTCCTGCCATTTGGCAGCTTCTACGAAATAGCGCTGCATCCTTTCACCTCTGCCTTAATTCTTCTTTGCAATGATGGCGACCCAATCTTCCATTTCATTGACTTCGACAATATCAAAACCTGACGCTGTCAAGGCATCTTTAACCTCGTTTTTCTTCTGACTGATAATGCCGCTCGTAATGAACAGACCGCCTGGTTTGATCAGTTTGTATGCATCATCTGTGAATTTCAGGATGATTTCAGCCAGAATATTCGAGACGATGACATCAGCTTCAACATCTACACCTTCAAGCAGGTTATTCGGCCGCGCCGTAATGCGGTCGGCAGCTTGGTTCAGCTCCGCATTTATCTTCGTGCTGTTCACTGCCACATCGTCAAGATCAAATGCATGCACATGCCCGGCGCCAAGTAGAACGGCAGCAATGCTCAGGACACCTGAACCGGACCCAACATCGATGACGATGTCACCTTTTTTCACAAAACGTTCAATTGCCTGGACACTCAAAACCGTGGTCGGATGTGTACCTGTTCCAAAAGCCATCCCTGGGTCGAGTTCCATGATCACTTCATCACTGGCAACGGGTGCATACTCTTCCCACGTCGGGATGATGGTGAACTTTTCGGAGATCTTCACGGGCTTATAATACTTTTTCCAGGCAGTGGACCAGTCTTCTTCATCCACTTCACTGACGGATACTTCATTGGCACCGATATCAATCTGATATTCGCTCAGATTGGAGATTGCTGCTTTGATTTCGTTTACCGTTTCATTCAGAAAGCTGTTCAAAGGCAAGTATGCTTTGACAAAAATACCTTCTGCCGGATAATCGTCCGGATTCAGTTCATAGATTTCACCGAATGTCGTTTCATGATCTTTGACCAAATCCTCCGGGTCCTGGATCACGACACCGCTTGCCCCTGCTTCGTGCAGGATATTCGAAATCGGCTCTATTGCTTCATTCGTCGTATGGATACACAGCTCTGCCCATTTCACGCACACGTCACTCCTTTAATTAAGACTCACCCTTGAACGCACGTTTCATACGTGTAAAGATGTTGTCATGCTGTTCGTCAGTCGGTTCATTCCCACTGATATCGTTCAGTTCACGAAGGAGCTCCTTCTGACGGTCAGTCAAATTCGTCGGTGTCACGACACGAATTTTGACATGCTGATCCCCTTGACCATATCCGCGTACATTCGGTGAACCTTTGCCTTTAAGGCGGAATGTTCTGCCAGTCTGGGTACCGGCAGGAATCTTGAGATTAACTGCCCCATGGACTGTCGGCACTTCCAATTCATCACCAAGTGCGGCTTGGGCGAACGTTATCGGCATTTCACAATAAATATTGTCTCCGTCGCGGTCAAAGAACTCATGGCTGCGGACTTGAATGACTACATATAAATCTCCTGGAGGTCCGCCATTGACACCCGCTTCCCCTTTTCCTGATACACGGATCTGCTGGCCATCGTCAATACCTGCAGGAATATTGATGTGAATTTTATTGCGTTTGCGTACACGGCCGGAACCGCCACATGTCTTACATTTGTCCGGAATGATTTTACCTGTTCCGTTACATGTATTACACACACGTCTATTCACCACACGGCCGAATGGCGTGTTTTGTTCCACATTAAGCTGGCCGCTTCCGTTACAATGCGTACACGTTTTCGGCTGGGTACCAGGCTTTGCCCCTGAACCATGACATGTATCACATTCTTCTTCTTTCGGAATCTCGATATCTGTTTCTTTACCAAAGATCGCTTCTTCGAACTTAAGCGTCATGGTGTATTGCAAATCAGCGCCTTGACGTGGCGCATTCGGATCCTGGCGTCGTCCTCCGCCGCCAAAGAACATATCGAAAATGTCGCCAAAACCGCCAAAGTCCTGTGCTCCGGCACCACCGAAGCCTTGGCTTTGCGGACCAGCATGGCCAAATTGATCGTACTGGGCACGTTTTTGTTCATTCCCGAGCACTTCATATGCTTCTTTTGCTTCTTTGAAATGATCAGCTGCATCTTCAGCCTTGTTTACATCTGGGTGGTATTTGCGCGCAAGTTTACGATATGCTTTTTTGATTTCTTCCTTGGAAGCGTCTTTTCCAACACCAAGCACATCGTAGTAATCCCGCTTACTCACTGACAATCACTCTCCCGACTCTCTCTTATACATAAATTTTATCATACCATTAAGCCTTATAGGCATCAAATACTCTAAACATGTAACAAGTCAAAGCCTGCTCTAAGCGGCTTTGACTTGTCGGGTGTCACTTATTATCAAATATAAGTTTATTTTTTATCGTCGTCGTTCACTTCGGAGAAATCAGCATCCACGACATCATCATCCGCGTTATCTGTGCCTTGTGCTTGCTGAGCCTGTGCTGCTTGCTCATACAATTTAACAGACAAAGCTTGAACTTGTTCGGAAAGCGCATCTTTCTTCGTTCTGATATCTTCGATGTCGGAACCTTCCAATGCTTTTTTCAGTTCCTCTTTCGCTGCTTCTGCTTTTTGTTTGTCTTCTTCGGAAACATTTTCCCCAAGATCTTTCAACGTCTTATCGGTTTGGAAGACAAGCTGATCTGCTTCATTGCGAAGATCTACTTCTTCACGGCGTTTTTTATCTTCATCCGCATTTTCTTCCGCTTCTTTCACCATACGCTCTACTTCTTCATCAGAAAGACCTGAAGAAGACTTGATTGTGATGGACTGCTCTTTGTTTGTACCAAGATCTTTTGCACGCACGTTAACGATACCGTTGGAGTCAATATCGAAGCTTACTTCGATTTGCGGTACACCGCGTGGTGCTGGCGGAATATCGGACAATTGGAATCGGCCAAGCGTTTTGTTGTTTGCCGCCATCTCACGTTCCCCTTGAAGTACGTGGATGTCTACAGAAGGCTGGTTATCAGCAGCTGTAGAGAATACTTGGGATGCGCTTGTCGGGATCGTCGTGTTGCGTTCGATCAATTTCGTGAACACGCCGCCCATTGTTTCGATGCCTAGGGAAAGCGGTGTTACGTCAAGAAGCACGACGTCTTTGACATCCCCTTGCAAGACACCGCCCTGGATTGCTGCACCAAGTGCTACCACTTCATCCGGGTTAACGCCTTTGGATGGCTCTTTACCAGTTTCTTTTTTGATTGCTTCCACAACTGCCGGAATACGAGTGGAACCACCGACTAGGATAACTTTGTCGATTTCGCTAGCAGAAAGATCTGCATCACGCAATGCTTGACGAGTAGGTCCCATTGTACGCTCTACCAAGTCAGCAGAAAGCTCATCGAATTTCGCACGGGAAAGGGAAAGCTCCAAGTGAAGCGGCCCTTCTGCACCTGCAGTGATGAACGGAAGGGAAATCTGAGTCTGTGTTACCCCGGAAAGATCTTTCTTCGCTTTTTCAGCTGCGTCTTTCAAGCGCTGCATAGCCATTTTATCTTTGGAAAGGTCGATGCCATTCTCTTTTTTGAATTCCGCAACTAGATGATCGATGATTACTTGGTCGAAATCATCACCGCCAAGACGGTTGTCACCTGCAGTGGAAACTACTTCAAAAGTACCGTCGCCGATATCCAAGATGGAAACGTCGAATGTACCGCCGCCAAGGTCATACACAAGGATAGTCTGATCTTCTTCTGTATTGATACCATAAGCAAGTGCTGCTGCTGTCGGTTCGTTGATGATACGTTCCACTTCAAGACCGGCAATTTTACCAGCATCTTTTGTTGCTTGGCGTTCTGCATCGTTGAAGTAAGCAGGAACTGTGACAACTGCTTTATCAACTGTTTCACCTAGATAATCTTCTGCGAAAGATTTGATATACTGCAAGATGATTGCAGAAATTTCTTGAGGCGTGTAGGACTTGCCTTCGATTTCTACTTTGTAATCCGTACCCATGTGACGTTTGATGGATTGGATTGTGTTCGGGTTTGTGATCGCCTGGCGCTTCGCCACTTCACCGATTTGTCTTTCCCCGTTTTTGAATGCCACAACGGATGGAGTTGTGCGGTTGCCTTCCGGGTTCGGGATGACACGCGCTTCTCCACCTTCCATGACAGACACACAAGAGTTTGTTGTTCCTAAGTCAATACCAATGATTTTACCCATTTTGTATTTTTCCTCCTTCAAAGCGTATGTAGTGCTTTATTGATTCACTTGAACCATAGCCGGTCGGATGACACGGTCTTTTAGCTGATAGCCTTTTTGCAGTTCCTGTACGACCGTATTCGGTTCGTATTCGTCGTTTTCCACCTGCATGACTGCTTGGTGCAAATGTGGATCAAAAGGCTGTCCGACTGATTCGATAGCTTCGATTCCTTGCTGTTTGAAAGCATCCAACAATTGACGATGTACCATACGGATACCATCGACAAAACCTTTGTTCGCTTCTTCTTCCTGGACAGTCTGAAGTGCGCGATCCAAGTTGTCGACTACTGGAAGCAAGGCTTCCGCCAAATCTTGTGATCTATATTTGCTGGCAGCTTCTTTTTCCTTCTGTGTACGCTTGCGGAAGTTATCATACTCTGCCTGCAAGCGAAGCAGACGCTCGTACATGTCGTTTTTCTCCTGTTCGAGCTGGGCTAGCTTTTCACTGCCTTCATCGTTCGTTTCAGATTCCTCAGCCGGAGCTTGATCGATCACTTCTGCCTCGACAGCTTCCTGCGCTTCGGTTTCATTCATTTTTTCTTTTTCTTCATTTGCCATGATGGTCACCTCCTGAAAAGCATTGCTTATATGAAAGGCTTGCCGAAAAAGCAAGCCATATTCAACTCATTGCTGCCAATCCTGATAAGCATTGGTCAGTTTTCTCGTTAAGACATGCATCAGCGACATTACACGGGAATATTCCATCCTGGTCGGTCCAAGCAATGCGACCGTCCCCATATGTGTGCCATCCGCTGTGTAACTGGCAGTGACAAAACTGCAATCCTGCATCGCATCCAGCTTATTCTCCGTGCCGATGGAAACATGCAAACCGTTTTGTTCTCCCTTGAGAAGCTGGGCTATCGTTTCGCCTTCTTCTATCATCGTATATAGGGTCCGCAGCTTATTCAAGTCCTGAAAATCAGGCTGCATCAAGATATTCGTCTTGCCGCCGAAATAAAGTTTGAGTGGCTGCTGGGTTTCCATGAAGGAACGCAGATAAGCAAAAATCGTATCATAATGTGCGGTATGCTGCTTGAGCAGATCCTGCACCTCTGCTTTCAGCCTGCCGGGCACCATCATAAGCGGCACACCAGCCAAGCGGTCATTCAGGATATTAACTGCCTTTTCCATCTCAGCATGATCCATTCCATCTGGAATACGGAAAGATCTGTGTTCCACATGACCGGTGTCTGTCACAAGAATCATGACAGCACTGAAATCAGATAAATTCAGAATCTGAATGTGCTTAAGCTTCGTCTTTAGCATTTCGGGTCCAAGTATGATGCTTGTATAATTGGTCAGCTCTGATAACAGCGCTGCGGACTGCTGGACGACTTCTTCCATCTCCCGTATATTCGCAGAGAATGTCTGTTTGATTGCCGACGTATCCTGTCGCGTCAAATGGAATGGTGTCAGTAGATGATCCACGTAGAAACGGTAGCCTCTTTCGGAAGGGATTCTTCCAGATGAGGTATGCGTCTTCTCGATCAAGCCAAGCTGTTCCAATTCAGCCATATCATTGCGGATCGTCGCGGCACTGTAGGCAACGTCCTGCTTATTGGAGATGGCACGCGAGCCTATTGGCTGCGCCGTTTCAATGAAATCATCGACTATGACCTGAAGGATACGCAGCTGTCTTTCTGTCAGCATGATCATCACCTCGATTAGCACTCTGGTTCAGGGAGTGCTAAATATACATATAAGGTAACAAAGCCTATTAAAATTGTCAATTCGAAACGCTTGCTGGTTCTTCTTCCAAAAGGAACTCCTGGAATACATCATTTCCGAACAAGAAACCGTCTTCTGTCATCGCGACATGATCAGCATCTTCTATCAGCCAGCCCTTGCTGATCAACAAATCGAGGGGCTTTCGGTAAACATCGGTAAGCCCGATACCGAATTTTTTACGGAAAGCTGCTTTACTCACACCCGTCTTCTTGCGGAGACCGAGGAATAGCTCTTCTTCGATGCGCTCTTTGCGGCCGATCGATTCCTCATGCAGTACAGGAATGCCATTCTCATTCGCTTGTTTCAGATAAGCTGGGAGCGGGCGGATATTGATGATTCGACGGCCTGGCAAATAGCCATGCGCTCCTGCGCCAAGCCCGTAATAGAAGTCATTATTCCAGTATGCAAGATTGTGCTGACTTTCTTTGCCGGGCACTGCAAAATTGCTTACCTCGTACTGCTGTCTGCCATGTGCCTTCATTTCGTCACGCAGCAGATTGTACATGCTTGCTTCCAACTCTTCCGGTGCTTTCTTCAATGTTCCCTTCTTATAACGCTGATAAAAGACCGTTTTTGGCTCGATTTGCAGCGAGTAAGAAGAATAATGCGGCAAATCGAACTGCAAAGCCTCTTCCACAGTATGTCCAAACTGTTCCAATGTCTGTCCTGGCAGCGCATAAATCAAGTCGATACTGATGTTGTCAAAACCAGCCTGTTTCAGAAGATCAAGACTTTGATATACATCCTTCACCCGGTGGACTCGTCCGATTGCTTCGAGCAGTTTATCATCAAACACTTGCACACCAAGTGAGATGCGGTCCACTCCGTACATTTTCAAAAGTTTCGCCTTCTCCAACGTCAAATCGCCAGGATTGGCTTCAAACGTATATTCATTGGCTGCATGAACATCGAACGCTTTGTCGACACTTTTCAAAACATGTTCAAGCTGCTGCATATTCAAAGCTGTCGGCGTTCCTCCACCGACGAAGATCGTCTTCATTTGCTGTCTGTTCGGAATGTAATGCTCCATTTCCTTCCTTAATGCTTTAACATATTCATCTGCACTGTCTTCCCGGTAAAAAAACTTCGTAAAATCGCAATAGTGACAGAGCTGTTCACAAAATGGTATATGGATATAAGCGGATTTCACTTCGTTCATCATGCTGCCTCCTTCCGCAATGACAAACCCTTGCCGGATAAGGACAAGGGTTGTTTGTTTTTTATTCGTCGTCCATTTGCAGGATGGCCATGAATGCTTCTTGCGGAACTTCCACGGAACCGACCATCTTCATGCGTTTCTTACCTTCTTTTTGTTTCTCGAGCAATTTACGTTTACGCGAAATGTCCCCGCCATAACATTTGGACAGGACATTCTTACGCATCGCTTTGATATTGGAACGGGCAACGATCTTGTTTCCGATTGCAGCCTGAACCGGCACCTCGAATTGCTGGCGCGGGATCAGCGTTTTCAGCTTCTCAACGATCGCTTTACCACGTTCGAAAGCAAAATCGCGATGCACGATGAAGGACAGCGCATCGATTGTGTCGCCGTTCAAGAGAATATCCATCTTCTGCAGCTCACTTGGTTTGTAGCCGATCAATTCATAATCGAAGCTTGCATAGCCTTTTGTCTGGGACTTCAGCTGATCAAAGAAATCATAAACGATCTCAGAAAGCGGAATTTCATAAACGACATTCACTCGGACATCATCGAGATACTGCATATCCTTGAAATCGCCGCGTTTCTTCTGGCAAAGCTCCATGACAGTCCCAACATAATCATTCGGCACCATAATTGTCGCTTTGACATACGGTTCCTGCACCTCAGCACGTGATTGCGCATCCGGCATCGCAGCTGGGTTATCAACACGTACCTCGCTGCCGTCATTCAAAATGACATTGTAGATAACGCTTGGTGCAGTGGTGATCAAGTCGATATTGAATTCACGCTCGATTCGCTCCTGGATGATTTCCATATGCAAAAGCCCAAGGAAACCGCATCGGAAGCCAAATCCCAGCGCTTGGGATGTTTCCGCTTCATATTGCAGGGAACTATCATTCAATTCCAATCGCTCCAACGCTTCCCGCAAATCATTATAATTGCTTGCATCAACCGGGAATAATCCGCAATATACCATCGGATTCAGGCGGCGATATCCGGGCAGTGGCTCACTGGCAGGATTGTTGGCCAATGTAATGGTATCCCCCACCCGCGTGTCACTTACGTTTTTAATGGAAGCTGTCAAATAGCCAACGTCACCAACGACCAGCTCGTCCTTTTGTACCGGCGCCGGATTGAAAACACCTACCTCATTGACTTCGAATTCCTTGCCAGTTGCCATCATGCGGATCTTATCGCCTACTTTGACCGAACCTTCTTTGATACAAGTATACGCCACAACCCCGCGGTAGGAATCATACAAAGAGTCGAAAATCAATGCTTTAAGCGGTTCTTCCACTTCACCTTTTGGCGGCGGGATGCGATCCACGATCGCCTCAAGGATTTCTTCTATCCCAATTCCAGCTTTGGCTGATGCCAAAATTGCGTCACTGGCATCGATGCCGATGACATCCTCGATTTCCTGTTTGACCCTCTCCGGATCAGCACTCGGTAAATCGATCTTATTGATGACCGGGATGATTTCCAAGTCATTATCCATTGCCAAGTAAACATTGGCCAATGTCTGCGCTTCGATGCCTTGCGCAGCATCCACTACAAGGATTGCCCCCTCGCAGGCTGCCAAGCTCCGGGATACCTCATATGTAAAATCGACATGTCCCGGTGTATCTATCAAATGGAATATATATGTCTCTCCATTTTCCCGCTCATACTGAAGCTGCACGGCGTTCAGCTTGATTGTGATACCACGCTCTCTTTCCAGATCCATCGCATCCAGATACTGCGCCTTCATCTCACGCGCAGTAAGGGCTTTCGTCTTCTCCAGAATACGGTCAGCCAGTGTCGACTTCCCGTGATCGATGTGGGCAATGATCGAGAAATTCCGCACATGCTGCTGATTTCGTCTGTTCTTCTCTACCAATCAAAATCACTCCTAAATTGTCCGAAGCTGCCGTTTGAGTGGCAGCCCTAACAATAACTAGCATTGATTATAGCAATTGCGCCTAGTTTATTCAATGTTTTTAGACGCTTAGTTTCAGCCGAACAATGCATTGGAAAGCTGTTCGATGGCCGTGATGATACCCGAACAGATACCGGTGAAGATACTTCCAAGACCGCTTGCAAGTTGCTGCACAATTGATCCATCCGCATTTTCATCCGTCACAGGTGCCGTCTGTTCGATCACAGTCGGTTCATTCGCAAGATCAATAGCAGCCGATGCAGTCAGCTGTGCTTCTTGCTGTTCTGCTGCTGGCAGTTGATTTTGTTGAACGTCTTCTTTTTCCATACCTATCAGGATACCGCCAAAAAATAATACCAGCATTGTCAGTGCAATCACCACATATTTCATTCCGCTTGTCCTCCTTGGACTTTTTCTGCTTCCCAGTAATAGTCGGCAAATATTTCCGCAAACAATTCCGCAGTCCGCTGTGCTTCTTCCAAAGTATTTTCCGCTCCGCCTATTTCCAGGAGAGCTGCATTGTCTGAAACATCCTGATTATAAACTCCATCGACTCCCGCTCCTTGTTTCGTGATGACTCCCCGACTTAAGCCTGGATATTCATCTTCAATCTTTTTGTGCAAATCCGTCGCCAGCTTCAAGTTTTTTTCATAGTCTTTATTTTCTGCGCCGACAACAAAGACTACTTTTGCGTATGTTTCTCCGTCAATTTCCTTGGTTGTATCCTTTCGCTTCAGACTGTCCCGATGGATGTCAAATACGAAAGAAACATCTTTATGCTCTGCAACAGCCGCCTCCACTACTTCTCGTGAAGCTTCATAGGATTGGTGATAAGCCATTCCTCTTTCATTAAGGATAGCTCCTATATCCGTTTGATCCGTGATCGTGCCGATTCCGAGCTCTTCCAGCCTTTTTGCCAATGCCTCCCCAGCGTGCGTCACATTGGCATTCTTGTTATAGGCGTTTTCTTGCTGCTGTGCGTCAAGTGAAGGTAAATACGACTCCTGGTTATGCGTATAGTAGATATAAACCACATCTTTTCCGTCAGTTGAAGGTGCTGGCTCCGTTCCCTCACTATCTTCTCCCGTTCTTTGCTCCTCTTCGACTGGTGTCTCTTCTTCTTGCTCTTGGACAGGTTCTTCTTCGATGACATGCTCCGGCTGACCGGATTCAATCGGCAAATTGGTATAGTTTGTCCCTTCTCCGGCAATGACTATCTGGTTCTCATATAAAGAAAAACCTGGTATCTCGGAGCCAAGCAGCGTCCGTGGATCATCCGGTTTGATTGTTGTCAGCATCTGCAGGAAAACATTAGACAGCTGAATAGGCGGAGCTTCTTCGGGCCGGACACTTCGGAAGATCTTACTTTCATTACCTAGTATGTCCAAATAAACGGTGCTGTCCAGTTGCCTTGTCCAATCCGTCAACGCCTGAGACGATAGCCGATATGCTGGTCCGGCAGTAGTGAGTGCTGCTATACCTGTCAACAGACAAAGGACGGCACTGATGAGGATGAGTGTCCGCTTATAGATGAACAGTACGCCTGAACGCTTTCGCTGAAAGCTGTTCCTTTTTTTTCCCACGAAAGAAGCTCCTCTCTTTTTGAATCTAGTTGAACTCTACTAGAATCTATGAGAGAAGAGCTTGAAGTAGAACCTCTAATAAATCAGCGGGTATAATCCGAAATATTCGTCGGATCGACCTTTTCGTGCAAGGCTCCATTGATGCCTGCAGCGATGACATGTGCCATATCGGCTATGAAACCATCCACTTCTTTTGGCGTAACCATCAGATTAGACCCAAGCGGTGTCAGCACTTCATGAATCAGCTGACGTTTTTCCTCTTCCGTAAGTCCTCCTATCATACCGAATATTGCTTGACGCTGTTCTTCACTTGGCAAATCCTCGTCCGTCAGTTCCTTTTTACCAAAACGCATACCTGCAGGGACAAGTGCTTTTGAGGGTTTATCCTTTTCTTTCCATTCTTTGCCGAAGTGCTTGAAAAGATAATCGATTGTATCACTCGTGATGGTGACTGCATCGACAACTGTAGGGACACCAACGCTGAAAACAGGAATGCCCAACGTATCCTTGCTGAGCTCTTTCCGCTTATTCCCCACACCAGAGCCTGGATGGATGCCTGTGTCGGATAGCTGAATCGTACTATTTACGCGACTGACAGAACGCGCCGCCAAAGCATCCACCGCTATGACGAAATCTGGCTTCGTTTTTTCGATGATGCCGTGGATGAGAGTGCTCGTCTCGATACCCGTTGTTCCCATTACCCCCGGCGATACAGCAGAAACAGGTCGGTATCCGTCCGCCACGGATTCCGGCTGCAACTCGAACAGATGGTTTGTGACCATGATTTTCTCGATTACTTCCGGTCCGAGAGCATCCGGCGTTACATTCCAATTCCCAAGTCCGACGATCAAACCAGTCGCATCTGTCGGAATATCGTTTTCAGCCAGCATTTGTTCAAGCTCTTTGGCAAGTACAAGCGCTGTCTCTTCCTCCTGTTTCGTATCTTGATTCTTGATCGCTTCTGTATGGATGGTAATATAGATGCCGGGTTTCTTCCCGATTTGCCTTGCGCCTTCTTCGTTCACTTGCACGTAATTGACGGTGATACCTTCTGTTTTTTTCTCTGTCACCGAGATGCCTGCTGCCGTTCCCTGTTTCTTTTCACTAGATGTATAAATATCTTTCGCTTCGATAGCTAAATCCGTCCGTACTTGCAGATGCTTTATCAAAACCATCCCTCCACCTTTCACAAAAGTCTGCATTAGCATAAGCAGATTGTCCGCAATTCATACGAAAAGTGATAGGTTCAGTGAAAAGAATTGTTGAAAACATCGCTCCGCTTTGGTACAATGGCTTTTGTTGTAAGATGAATTGTGCCGGAGGTGAAACAAACATGGCAAATATTAAATCAGCGATTAAACGCGTTCGTGTAAACAACGATAGCCGTCTAAGAAACCAAGCTTTGAAAAGCGACTTGCGTACTGCAGTGAAACACGTGGAAACTGCTGTTTCCAACAATGATGCTGCAGCTGCTAAAACAGCGCTTCTAACAGCTTCCAGCAAAATTGATAAAGCTGCACAAAGTGGTGTCATCCACCGCAACAAAGCTAACCGTCAGAAGTCTAACTTGACTAAAAAAGTTAACGCTCTTGGCGCATAATATGCTAGAAAAGCGATTCCTTTAAGGAATCGTTTTTTAATAGGAAAAAGCCCGGTGCCTCATCAGACCATCCGGGCTTTCTTTCGTTTCATCACAATCTGCTGCAGCAGCAGTTCAAAAGCAAGGTTCTTATCCATACGTCCCTGTTTCAAATCAGCATCCG
Source organism: Terribacillus jepli (assembly GCF_047228925.1). NCBI lineage: Bacteria > Bacillati > Bacillota > Bacilli > Caryophanales > Bacillaceae > Terribacillus > Terribacillus jepli. Next base: position 42,528 of record NZ_JBFEGH010000012.1, read on the forward strand.
TTTCGGCGGCCAAGAAGAGGATCTGCTTCAATTCTTCTTCCGAAAAATGCGCTTCCCGCTTCAGGGCCAGCTTGACTACAAATGGATGAACCTTCGTCACTTCCGCCATCTTTGCTTGATTGTATCCTTTGTGCTTCAAGAGCTTCACATGCAAAATCGTCCTGAACTGGGAAGCAAGCAGCGCTATCAAGGCAATCGGTTCTTCCTTCAGTTTGATCAGATCATGGAAAATATAAATTGCCTTAGCCAAGTCACCCGCCATCAGTGCATCAACCAGCTTCAAGCCCGAGCTCGTTTGCTGATGGGATACCAGTTTTTCTGCCATATCCAAAGTGACTGTTTTTCCCTCTCCTGCATAAAGTGCTAGCTTTTCAATTTCTCCTCGCAGCATGGCAAGATCAGTCCCAGCTTCCTGAATGAGCAAATCCGCTACCGCATCCTCCAGCTCGATTTGATTCTCCTTGCTCAATGTGCCTATCCATTCCGACAAGTCCCATTCCTTTACAGGCTGACAAGCGACAGCTTGTCCTGTTTTCTTGATGAGCTTGACGATTTTCTTTCGTTCATCCACCTTCTCATATGGAGCAAGCAAAACGAGTGTCGTCCAGTCAGCTGGATTTTGTGCATACTGCTCCAGACTTTCCAATCGATGATCAATGGCAGACTTATCCGGCTTTGCTTTCAGGAAGAATGGATGATAAGCGAGAATCAATTTTTGTTCACTGAAGAATGAATATTCTTCTGCATCCGCGATTACTTCCTGGATGGGTGTTTCCTCCAAATCGTAAACTGAAACATTCGTACCGTCGGAAAGGGCGAATTGTTTCTCTAATTTTTCCTTTATATCCTGCATGAAATAGGACTCAGTGCCATATAGTAAGTATATAGGGGAAAAATCCTTTTTCTTGATTGCTTTTAAAGCGTCGGTATATGACATGTTCTCACTCCTACGTAATCCTATTGTTTATCGTATCGACAAACCAAGAGAAACGCAAGGTGGAAACAGAGGAGAACAAAGGAATGTCCCCCTCTTATCTATATGAACGCTCTTGTTAGCCAGCTCCGGATGCTGTAACACGAAGCGGTGTTTTCTTACCTCTAGGTTAACCTGTTAGTTCGCATGTTATTGGTGACAACTCTTGCTAATCGAGGGAAGTACCTGTTGCAAAGAGGGAAGTTCATATGCCTCATTTATAACTACCGTATTCTATGGGAGGAACGGGTTAAATGTGCCTGTCCCTCCAGAGAAGGCATAGACGACAGCCCCATCCGTATCTGTTCGCCAGATACGGATGTTTTGTTTTTTCAGTGCCTGTATCACCTCCGGATGAGGATGTCCATAGCGATTGTTCCGGCCAGCCGAAATAAGCGCCGTCTTTGGCTGAACAAATGCAAGGAAATCCGGGTCGGTCGATGTATCGCTGCCGTGGTGGCCGACTTTCAGTACATCCGTACGTAATGACGGATAACTGCGGATAAGCTCCTTTTCTTCATCCTTTCCTATATCTCCGGTAAAAAGCCAGCTCTTGCCACCAAGCTTTGTATACATGACAAGCGAATTTTTGTTTGGATCCTTTTTATCCCTTACAGGCGCCAGCAACTGAACTTCCCAGCCTGGAAGCCTCAGCATCTCTCCAGCTTGCCAAGGAATTATCTCTGTATCTTTATCCCATTCACGTGCTTTGGATTCATCAAAATGGACCGAAGTTCTTACCCAATCCACGTGAAATTTCTCAGTCAGCTTGCCGATACTGCCGATATGATCATGATCCGCATGACTGGCGAAGATGCCATCCACTTTGACGATCCCCCTCTCATAAAGATAAGGTTTGATCACTTGCTCAAAATTCTTGTCTGTCGGTTTGAAGTCCATGCCGATACTGCCCGCCGCATCTATGATATAAATACCCTTACGATACGGCAATTCAATCACAAACGCATCTCCTTGACCGACATCAAGCATTGTCACGTACCCGGTATTGCTCGTATACGGCAGCAACACTGCTATAAGCGGTATGACAGTAAGGAAAGCGCCATAACCGATGGCATTTTTCCGTCTGCCCTTCTCCCAAGCGGAACAGAATAAAACAAGGACAGCAAAATAAAGCAAAGAAAGACCTACCGGAAGTTTTCCAGTAACCCAAGGATAAAAAGCAGCCGAATCCACCCATTCGATGACACGGATCACGAAATCATTCAAAAAACGAAATACCTCTCCCAATAGCGCAGCAGCTTGCGGCCATGGAAAGAGCAGGATAGCGATCAGCAAAAGAAGCGGAATAGCTATAAAGGTATAAAAAGGGATGGCCAAAAGATTCATCAAGACAGAAAGCGGATTGAGGAAGTAAAATTGAGAGACCTGGAGAGGCAGGATGACAAGCTGGCTTAATAAACTCGTTTCCAGCAGTGCACTGGTGAAAGATCCCGTATAAAGTCGGGCAGACAAAAGCAGTGCCAAGCTGACAAGAAACGAAAACTGAAAACCGACATGAAACAAATAATTTGGTTCGAGGACAAGCAAAAGCATAAAAACAATACTGATACTATCGATGATCGGCAGCCGGATTCGAAATCGCATCAGCAGCATAATGAGCATCACCATCAAGGACGAACGCCAAACAGAGGGTTCTCCGCCGGCAAAGACGGGATAGACAGCGAGGAAAACAAATAAAAACCAATAAGACTTCTCTATCGTAAGCAGCTGCAGCTTTGTCAAAAGAAAATAAATAATCGCTGAAAATAATGCGATGTGCATACCGCTTATGGCTAGGATATGTGATAAGCTCCAGCGATTGAAAAGCTTGATTGTTTCCTCATTCATATTGCTGTCTTCCCCGGCAATCATGGCCTGCATCCACGCTGCCGTATCGGTATCGAGTCTCTGGTCAGCTTCTTGTAAAAATGCAGCGCGGGCCTTTAACAAATGGCTGAATGGTGATGCTCCAGCACAACTTATATCTTCCTTGTCTTGAAGCTTCATTTCATAAAAGACCCCTTGCCGCTCCAAATAGTGACGATAGTCGAATTGACCCGGATTGGTGGCAGCATCGGGCTGGACAAGCCTTCCTTGCATCGTGCATGTTGCACCTGTCGTCAAGCCTTGCAGCCCCTCTTGTTCGTTTTGTTTGAAAAATGTCACCTGAATCGAGGCTGAACCGGAAGGATCCTCGGCTATGAAACGGATGCGTTCATTTGTTTCTGAATGGTCTGAAATAGGGGAAGTAAGCTGAATCGTTTCTTCCAGCGGCAGATCAGGGGGAGTTGATTGTCCGAGGATGCTGTTTACGAAGAATATCAGTGCAGCGAATAGAGATAGGAGGAATGCTCGGAGAGGGATGCGTTTTGAATGATATAGGAGGAGCAGCCAGACTATTGCTGCAGGCAATAAATATATGGATAGGGAATGCGCCAGCATGCCCACAAGGGCTGCCAGCGCAACAATATGCCATCTCCCGATCATATTCGTTCTTTAGATGGAAGTTGATAGCGTGACACAGCTTCCTCGGCAAGCTGCAGACTTTCCGTATCACCAGCCTGTTTGAGCTTGTCCACGACCTTTTCCATCAGATCACGTGTTTCTTGCGGCTTTGTATCCACTACCACTGTATCAAGCGCTACTTGCTCCGTCCTGATACCTGCTTCGGCAAAGAGATCTACTGCATAAGGGTGATTTTTATAGTCACTTGCATAATAAACGGTCTTGATACCGGCCTGAATCAAGGCTTTGCAGCATTGCAGACATGGAAAATGTGTGACGTAGATTTCCGAACCTTCTGTTGGTACACCGAATTTTGCACATTGTAAAAGAGCATTCATTTCCGCATGCACTGTCCGTACACAATGGCCATCGATGACATAACAGCCTTCGTCGACACAGTGTTTGCTGCCCGTGACGCTGCCATTGTAACCGCCGGCTATGATCCTTTTATCCCGGACAATCGTCGCACCCACCATGAGTCTTTGGCATGTACTTCGCAAGGCCAATAAGTGACTTTGCGCCATAAAGTATTGATTCCATGCTATCCTTTCCATGACACTTTGCCACCTTTCCTTTACTAGAGTAAGTGTACAACCCGACTCCCCATCCGTCAACCGACCTTACAAGCTGATTTGATCCTTCATATTCTCCAGTGATTTCTCCCCGATACCTGGCACCTCGGTGAGCTGGTCGATGGAAGTGAACGGACCGTTTTCCTCCCGGAAGGCAATGATAGCTTGCGCTTTCGCTTCTCCAACACCATTAAGTTCAGTCAATTCTTCGGCATCCGCTTGATTGATGTTGATTTTGTCTGGTGAATCGCCGCTTGAACCTTCCGTTTGTACAATTGTTTCTGCTTCCCCGACAGCAGCGACATAGATCACCTGTTCATCAGCTATGCGCTGGGCAAGATTGATACTACGCCCTTCAGCCTTATCCGTCAGCCCACCAGCTGCTTCTAATGCCTGTTCCACCCTGCTATCAGCATCAAGCTCATATACGCCCGGATCACGGACCTCCCCTTTTATATCCACCATTACTTTCGAATCATCTGCTGTATTCTCTCCTGCATTCCCATTCCCATCGGGTCCTGCATCCTGTTGCAGCAAAACCTCTGCTGGATCTGCATCCTTTTCCAGTGGTCGCATCGCTGGATCTCCTTCAAGCTCTTTGATCCAAGTGACAAATACAATACAAATGATGACCGCTAACAGCAAAAGCCAGCTGTACTGCTTAAGTAGGTGCATGTTGACCTCCTTTCATATTCCATAAGCCAAATGCATATAATCGATAACAGCGTAATAAGGAAACAGGCAGTACATGAGCAGAGGAGGAGTTTGGAATGACGAAGTGGGGACTAATCGGAGTTGGCAATATGGGTGGTATGCTATTGGAGACATGGGTGAACTCTGGCGCAATCGCTCAGGATGATATCATGATTTTGAACCGTTCTGCTGAAAAGTCTTTGCAATGGAAAAAGTCTTTTCCATCCATCCACGCAGCAGATTCACTCAGCCAATTGACAGATTATGCCGACATTATATTTCTATGTGTGCGACCGCCGCATCTGTCGGGAGTATGTCACGAGCTCCGTCCTTTCTTAAAAGAAAATCAAGTACTCGTGTCGATCACAAGCCCATTCTCCACACAAGAACTCGAAGCGCTTGTCCCATGCCAAGTGGCACGTGCAATACCAAGCATCACGAACAGAGCTGCATCCGGTGCTACCTTGCTGACTTTTGGGGCCAGCTTGACCAATCGGAATAAAGCCTGCCTTATCGATCTTATCAGCACCTATTCAAACCCGGTATATATCCCGGAAGACATAACCAGAGTGTCCTCGGATATCGTTTCCTGCGGACCTGCTTTCTTCGGTTATCTCGCACAGCGCTTCATAGACGGAGCAGTGAGTGAAACAACTATTTCGAAAGAGCAAGCAACGCATCTGACTTCCGAAATGCTGATCGGACTTGGTAAGTTATTGGCAGACGGACATTACACGTTGGAAGAACTGATAAGGAAGGTTTGTGTGAAGGGCGGCATAACCGGAGAAGGCATTGCAGTATTGGAAAAAGAAACGACTGATCTGTTCCAGCTGTTGTTCCAGGCAACACATAACAAATTCCATGAAGAAAAGGATGCCATCAGGAGAGGGCTGTACAATTAGGGATTCGACGCGCAATCCGTTTTTCCTGCACAAAAAAAACCAGGCAGCATCATGCCCCCTGGTTTTTCAAACATGCAAAAAATAGTCGATCCGCTTCTTCTAAATTCTCCGTTCGTGTTATATCGAAATCGCCATATACACCGGAAACTTGGAAGCCAGCTTCTTCAAGCCAGGATATATATGAATCAATGGGATATGTACGCTGATGATGATATTCGTCAAATCGATCATATTTATCCGAGTCCATTTCTTTTGTGAAAAAGGTAAGGTCATGAAATACCTCTCCTTGTTCTTCTCCTGCTTCACAGAACCAAGTATACGAGAGATCTTCATGGATTTCCGCGAAAACCTGACCAGCCAAATCTTCTTCGATATGCCTCATACTATGAACATCGAACAGAAAGACACCACCAGGAGCAAGCATATCCCAGATGTTTGAAAATGCTTGCTTCACATCTGCTGACGACGTGATATAGTTGATGACATCAAACATGCTGATAGCAGCATCCGCTTGAATTGTCTCCAATTCCCTCAAATCCTGCTGGATCCAGCGAACCTGCTGCTCCGTATCCCTGGATGCTGCATAGGCGAGCATATTCTCGGATTGATCGATACCCGTCATATCATAACCTGCCTTTGCGAGCTGCCTGGTGACAAATCCAGTTCCACAGCCCAAATCCGCTATTTCTTTGATATCGATATGGGCATGTTCCTGGAATATTTGCTGCATGAACTGCTGCCAAGGAGCATAAGGCGCATCCTGCATCAGACGCTCATATACGGCAGCAAGCCGTTCATAAGCTGCCATCAGCTTTCCTGGGAGAATACCGGTTCGACTTGCGGTGCATCTCCCCATAGACGTTCCAAGTTATAATATCTGCGTTCGTCGATGTGGAAGACATGGCATACGACATCCCCAAGATCGACCAGCACCCATCTGGACTGCTCCAATCCTTCCAGCCGTTTCACTTGTCCGCCATTTTCCTCTGCTTTTTCTTTGATTCGTCTGGCGATGGCCTGCACTTGCCGTTCGCTCGTTCCATGACAAATCATGAAGTAATCAGCAATCAAGGAGACCTCCTTCATGTCCAAAAGGACGACATCTTCCCCTCTTACCGCATCCGCGGCATTTGCAGCTAATTGTGCTAATTCAATACTTTCCATTAAGCGTTACCTCCAGTAGAGTTTAATAAATCATTATAAGCATGGAACGTGTCCGGATAGACTTTCCGTTCCAGCGAGACAAGCATGTTGATGGTATTGCGCGAAGCCATCCAGCAAGCCTTATCCAAATCTTTCTCACTAACTTTACGCACTTCATCCACACCTGGGAATGCACGCCCAGGTTCAATATAATCCGCAAGAAATACGACTTTATCAAGTACCGACATACCAACACATCCAGTTGTATGCACAGAGATGCTATGCAGTACTTCCGGATCGCTGATGCCCACTTCACGTTTAACCATCAGTGCTCCAACCGGTCCATGCCATAGTTCATGATGGTAATCCAACAAGTCCTTTGGCAGCTGTTCCGCTATTATCCATCGTTTCATTTCCTCAAGCGGCCGATACTTTGCATAATCATGGAAAATGGCGGCAAGCTCCGCCTTCTTCTCATCCGCACCATATTGTTTTGCCAGTTTGATACTTGTATCCATTACACGGATAGTATGTTCATACCGCGGTTTCTTTAATTGTTTCTCAACGATCGCCAATGCTTTATCTCTTTGCATACAGCTTTTGCTCCTTTATGATATCGAACACTGCACCCGAAACAAGATAATGTACAGGTGCACCCTGTTCAACACGTTCACGGATCATGCTCGAGGAAATCTCAAGCTCCGGGATATCGACGTAAGTGACCGGATAGGTAGTCATCAGTTCATAGCCCGGCCGGCCGACGCCTACAAATGTCAGCTTGTCAACCAAGTCATCGATACGACGCCATGTGTGCAGACTCTCCACCAAATCGGCACCGATGATGAAATGGAATGCAGTATCCGGATGCAAGTCCTGTAACAGTTCCATTGTATCAAATGTGTAGGATTTGCCTAAACGATCCACCTCAATCGATTCCATGCGGAAATATGGATTATCCGCTATTGCCGCCTCCACCATCTCGAGACGTAAAGCCGCATCGGTTCGGGACTTTCTTTTATGCGGCGCTTCGTATGCAGGAATGAACCAAACTTCATCCAAGCCCAGTTTGTACTGGACTTCCTGCGCAATGAATAAATGTCCCAAGTGGGGAGGATCGAATGTCCCCCCCAATATTCCGACTTTTTTCATGACTTACTCCTTCATGGCAGCTTGATCAGTTTATGTTCTTCTGATTCTCTATAGAGGATGATTGTGCTTCCGATGATTTGGACGACAGAAGCTCCAGTACCCTCTGCAATGGCTGCGGCTACATCCTCTTTCTCGTCCAAACAGTTTTGCAGAAGACTCACTTTGATCAATTCCCGTTTTTCCAAGGCTTCGCCGATTTGGACAAGCATATTATCGTTCACACCGATTTTCCCTACCTGGAAAATTGGTTTCAAATGATGCGCTTGAGCGCGAAGATATCTTTTTTGTTTACCTGTTAACATATTATGCCTCCGTTAATCTTTGTTCCAGTTGATTCAATAGGTCCCCGACTACGACCTGCCGGCCCGACCAAATTTCAAATGCGTATTGTGCTTGATATAAAAGCATGCTATGGCCATGATGAATCAGTGCTTCCTGCTGCTTGGCCGTATGAAGCAGCTGTGTTTCGATCGGTTTGTAGACGATATCACTGACCACTGCCTTCGGTTTCAAATTGGTTAACGGAATGATTTGTTCCTCTGCATTCGGACTCATCCCGACACTTGTTGTGTGAATGATGACATCATAGTCCGCCAACTGCTGCTGTGCCTCCTGGAGTGTCATGGTTTTGGAAATTGTTTCAGGCTCCTGCAATTCCAGCAGCTCCTCCGCTTTGGAGGCAGTACGATTGGCGATATCAACATATCGTAATCCATGCGTAACCAGCGCCCGATAAATTCCTCGGGCTGCTCCTCCGGCACCAAGCATAAGTACATGCAAACTTTCTTTCGAGGGCATGATTTGTTCCAATGCCCGTACATAGCCTGACCCATCCGTATTATACCCGATCCACTTGCCGTTCTTTCGCACAGCTGTATTCACAGCCCCGATTTTGGCGGCATCGGGATCAAGCTCATCCAGGAATGGGATGATACGCTGCTTATAAGGAACCGTAATATTGAAGCCATCTATCCCGCTTTGCATTAAAGCTGTGATTTTTTTATCAAAAACATCTGGTTCGATTGGGTATAGTTTATATTCTCCATCGATACCGGCCTGTTCCATGAATTGTGTATGGATCCATGGTGATAAAGAATGCTCCACTGGATGGCCGATCAGGCCTAACTTCAATATTTTCATTTTCTCGCTCCCCTTTAGATTAATGACCTGCGGATAGTTGCCGGAACGCCCTCTGGTGTATGGACAGTAACCGATGCAGGTTCACCCGACAGTGTAACCCATCCCAATCCAGGGATGACAATATCCGTTTTCTGTTCTTTTATCTTGAATGTTGTCTTTTGGAAAGGCGGAAAATGCTCGAGCTGCTCGCTGTGTGGCGGTGTGAGCAATTCCCCCTTCTGGCGTTCATAAAGCGCATCCGCATTCTCAAGCTTGGTACGATGGATATCGAGTGCGTTGGAGAAATAGCATACGAATGGCTGCCTTGTTCCCTTTTCGAAATCGATGCGAGCCAAACCGCCGATGAACAATGTCTGCTTGTCATTCAATTGGTAAATTCGAGCTTTGATTTCTTTATTCGGGGTGATGGTTTTCAAGTCTTTGTCGGTAACGTAATGAGCGATTTGCTGACGATTCACGATACCAGGTGTGTCATATAAAGAACTTCTATCATCGAGTGGAATGTCGATGAATCCAAGTGTCGTACCAGGATAATAAGAAGTCGTGATTGCATCGTTTATTCCTGTGGAATGTTTGATCAAGGCGTTGATGAAAGTGGATTTACCTACATTTGTACTGCCGACCACGTATACATCTTTTCCGTCGCGCAATTCCTGGATACTTTCCTCAAGCTCAGGCATTCCGATTCCCCGTTTTGCTGAAATCAAGTGTACATCAGCCACTTTGATGCCATATTCTTTAGCTGCCCCACGCAGCCACTGTTTGAGGCGATCATGATTTGTTGATTTTGGAAGCAAGTCCACTTTGTTACCAACTAAAATGATCGGTTTGTCCCCGACAAGCCGTTTGATGCTGCCGATGAAACTGCCGTTGAAATCGAATATATCCACCAGCTTGATGACAATGCCTTCTTTGTTACTGATTTCACTTATCAATGTAAAGAAGTCATCGTCCGTCACTGCGACATCCTGGACCTCATTGTAATGCTTGAGCCGGAAGCAGCGCTTACAGATGACCTCATCACTTTTCCCTAATGCCGATGCTGGGATATAACCTGGCAAAGATGCGTCTTCTGTTTGAATCGGTGCTCCGCATCCTTGGCAAATCAATTCTTCCACATTCATTCCTCCCATGTGATCTTTCCTTTTCTTCTGAAGTAGTTCAGTATCCGTCGTTCGATCATCCGGTTGATTCTGGTAATCTTCCCATCTGTTTTCACGATCGGTACGACGACGATCGTATAGAAGCCAGCCAAATTCCCCCCCAATACATCCGTCAGGAGCTGATCGCCAATCATGACAATTTCATCTTTTTCCAGATTCATTTGCTTCACAGCTTGCTTGAAGGCTCGTCCAAGCGGCTTTCTTGCACTATAGACAAAAGGTATCTCCAAAGGTTCGGAAAATACTTTCACTCGCTGCTCATTATTATTGGATATAATCGTAATTTTAATATCATGTGCACGCATTTCCTTGAACCAATCCGTCACTTCCGGTGTAGCATCGGCAACATCCCACGCGACCAATGTGTTATCCAGATCGGTAATGATACCTTTGATTCCCTGTGCTTTCAATTTCTCTGGCTTTATATCAAAAATGCTCTTTACATGCTCATTGGGCAAAAACTTCTTTAGCATTATGGATTTCCTCCGATCTCATGCACTTCAACAGTTACTTACCCATCATAAGGCATTTTTACGACGGTTTCAAAAAAATCTTTCAACGTTCTGCTTTTTTTCGACTATTCTCTATGTAAGAGGCATGAAATTAGAAGTAAAACCTTTCGACAAATCTCTACATGCTTCTTATTGTGGATAACTATGTCCACATCATCAACAGCTTCAGAAAACAATTTTGCACATTTATAAACACTTTATCTACAGGTTATGAACAGTTTTCTGTAGATAACTATCGTCTTGTCCCTCTATTTCTTTCATGATACATTATTAATAACTTATCAACTCCCCTACCCACGTACAGAAGATCTGCAAGATAGTAAGTTATCTCCAATCAGGAGGAATGCAAGATGGAACATCTGTCTGATGAATTGCTGATCGAATCTTACCACAAGGCGAACGAACTCCACTTGAGCCAAGAGTTTATTCATCTAATCGAGAAAGAAATCCAATCAAGGGGCTTATCACATAAGATCCGTTACACAAGCTAAAATATCGTCTCCCTTAAACCTTGCCGACTTGGTGAGGTTTTTTTTCTTAAACATAGCTATGTCAGTTGCAGTGCAGGCTTGAAGTCCTATAGAATTGGGTATAGGTCTTTTTAGGTTATCAATTATAAATGAAGTAATTATCTAGCTGAAAGAGGAGGACTGCCATAACATGATTGCAGCCATACTGATGCCATTTATTATCGCTTTGTGCATCCCATTCATCGCCAAATTCAAACACCGTATACATACCGGCTATGTGGCATTTGCCGCATCGCTATCGATCTTCCTTTATTTTCTCACGCTGCTCATCAGCGGTAAAACCGACATACTATACCATTACAGCTGGATACCGTCAATCGGGCTGGACTTGACGTTTTATACAGATGGTCTTGCCTTGTTCTTTGCTTTGCTGATCAGCGGGATAGGTGCCCTCGTAGCATTCTATTCCATTCATTATCTGGATCGGGAAGAAAGGCTGGGTTCTTTTTATGTCTATCTGCTGTTATTCATGGGAGCTATGCTCGGCATTGTAACGTCGGATAATATCTATGCACTTTATACTTTCTGGGAACTCACCTCCGTATCTTCTTTCTTACTGATCAGTTTCTGGTTCACCCGGAAAGCCTCCACGGACGGTGCCCTCAAATCCATGCTGATAACGTTCCTTGGCGGATTTGCTTTACTCGGGGGATTGGTGCTTCTTCACTTGGTTACAGGGTCAGCAAGCATCCGTGAGATATTGACGAAGGGTGACTTGATCCTTGACAATGATTGGTTCCCGCTGATTGTCGTGCTGCTGCTTCTTGCTGCCTGTACGAAATCGGCACAGTTTCCTTTCCATATCTGGCTTCCGGATGCGATGGAAGCTCCGACACCAGTCAGTGCATACTTGCATTCGGCGACGATGGTCAAAGCCGGACTCTTTCTGCTGCTCCGTTTCACCCCTGTATTCCGGGAAAGTGAAGCATTTTTCATCGCTGTCTCTATCATCGGTCTCCTGACTTTATTCTGGGGGTCTTATATGGCGGTCAGGCAGACAGATCTCAAGGGAATACTCGCCTTTTCCACAATCAGTCAGCTTGGAATGATCATGGCGATGATCGGTTACGGAACCGAAGCAGCCATCTTTGCTGCTATGTTCCATATACTCAATCATGCGACATTCAAGGGCAGCTTATTTATGGCTGTCGGCATCATCGACCATGAAACAGGCACTCGGGATATCCGCAGACTCGGTGGTCTTTGGAAACTCATGCCGATAACCGGAATCATCAGTATACTTGCCGCGTTCTCGATGGCTGGTGTTCCACTGCCCATCTTAAATGGCTTTTACAGTAAAGAAGAATTTTTCTCCAGCTCTTGGGATTTGTCAGCCGACCGTGCATTCGGTTCTGGCTTCGCTTCCGTACTGGCCGATATCGTTCCATATGCAGCTGTGGCAGGCAGTATCTTTACATTTGTATACAGCATGTATTTCTATTTCCGTACATTTACGGGGAAATCAGAGACAACTGTTGCTGAAAAAGCTCATGATCCGAAAGTTGGCATGCTATTATCGCCTGTTTTGCTAGTTTCAGGTGTGATACTCATCAGTATTTTTCCAAACTGGTTCAGCCGTCATTTACTGCAGCCAGCAGCGAATGCAGTTTATGGTGAGACAATGAAAGAGCATAGCATCCATTTCTGGCATGGCATCGTTCCTGCTTTGATCATGTCCCTTATCGTTGTCGTATTAGGAATCCTATTTTATATCACGAGAAGATATTGGACGGGGATTTATAAAGTGCTGCCTGGCAGGACTTCTGGAAATAAGGTCTATTCGGTCCTCCTTCATGCAAGTGAAAAACAGACCAAGAAACTCAATGACCATATCATGAGCGGATCACTGCGCCAGTACAATGCGATCATTATAAGTTTCATCTCGATTTTGACACTGCTGATTCTATTTGGGACGAACTCGTTCGATCTTTCGAATATTGATACTTCACCAGTTTCACTGCCGCAGAGCCTGCCGGAACTGGCGGTGGCAATCATCATGATCGCTGCTGCTTTTGGAAGCACTGTATCCCAAAGGAAGTTGACAGCTGTCATCATCTTGGGGGTAGTAGGATACGGGCTGTCCATCCTGTTTGTTCTGTTCCGGGCTCCTGACCTTGCCTTGACCCAATTGAGTATTGAAACGATTACAGTTGTTTTGTTCCTGTTGTGCTTCCGACATCTGCCGGAATTCAAAAGGGAAAGAAAAGAAAAGCTTTCCAAGAAGATAACCAATATCATCATTGCCTCACTCTGCGGCTTGATGATGATGTTTGTCGGATTGGCCGCCTACAGTCAGCGCCTGTTCCCTGCCATTTCCGATTACTTTATCGAAAATTCCTATAAACTAGGCGGCGGTGATAATATCGTCAACGTCATTCTTGTCGATTTCCGGGGACTGGATACATTATTCGAAATCACGGTATTGGCGATTGCTGCTTTGGGAATCTATTCTCTTATCAAATTGCGCCAAAAAGGAGGGGATCGCTAATGGAAATCATCATGATTGTGCTTGCCGGCATCCTCTTCGGGTTCGCCGTTTATAACATTCTGCAAAAGCGGCTGCTGCGTATCATCATCGGCACAGCCCTGCTGTCACATGCAGCGCATTTGTTCATCCTGACGATGGGTAAATTAAAACGTGGAGCATCCCCTGTTTTGACAGATGGAACAGAAAATTATACTGATCCGCTCCCACAAGCATTGATCCTGACTTCCATCGTTATCAGCTTCGGTGTCACCAGTCTGCTTCTCGTGCTTGCTTACCGGACTGTCAAAACGAATGGAACAGATAATATGGAAGAATTAAGAGGTAATAACCATGACTAATCTTGCTATTTTACCGATACTGATCCCATTCCTGGCCGGCATCCTGCTGGCGTTTACCCATAATCGAATCCTGCTTACTAGACGATTGGCAATTATATTTGCATTGATCCACGTGGCTGCAATGTGCTTCTTGCTCATCCACGTCGTTACCGAAGGAAGTGTCGTCTTGGAAACAAGTGACTGGATGGCACCGTATGGTATCATCCTGGTGCTTGACCCTTTGAGTGTATTACTGGTTTCGACTACATCCATCATCCTTCTGGCTGTAGTCTGGTATGCTCCTTCTTCCGTAGAGGAGGAACAAGAAAGCTTCTATTTTTACACATTCATTTTCTTGTTGGTTACAGGTGTATCTGGTGCATTTGTCACCGGAGACTTATTCAACTTGTTCGTATTCTTCGAAGTGCTGCTGATGGCTTCCTATGCCTTGATCACGCATGGAGGAAAAAAAGTACAGCTCCGCGAATCAATCAAGTACGTTTTGATCAATCTATTTTCTTCCATGCTCTTCGTTACTGCCGTTTCTTACATATATGCGGTTCTAGGCACTGTTAATATGGCGCAGCTGGCAGAACGAGCAGCTGCCGCTGATCAACCTGGCATCATAACGACGGTCGCCATCCTGCTATTCTTTGTCTTTGCGACGAAAGGGGCGGCATTCCCGCTCTATTATTGGCTGCCGCGTTCATATATAGTGCCGAATCCCGTTGTGTCGGCTTTATTCGGTGCTCTTTTGACCAAGGTGGGGGTATATTCCTTGATTCGTACCTTCACGCTCATTTTCCATCAGCAGCCTGAGATAATGGATCAACTATTCATCTGGGTCGGCAACCTGACGATGCTATTCGGTGTAATCGGAGCTTTGGCATCTCGTAATATAAAATTGATTGTTGCTTATAATATCATTCCTGCCATCGGTTTCATGCTAGTCGGAATCGGTGTCTTTAACAACGACGGGTTGAGCGGCAGCATTTATTATCTCCTGCAAGACATGATTGTAAAAGCGGCGCTCTTCCTGCTGGCAGGCACCATCGCGGCTCTGGCGGGTACTTCGGACATATCAAAAATGGGCGGTATGATTCGATCACATCCTGCTCTTGGCTGGATGTTCTTCCTGGCTGGTCTTGTGCTGGCAGGTGTTCCTCCTTTCAGCGGTTTCATCGGCAAACTGCTCCTTGTGCGGGGGGCGTTTGAAAAAGGGGAAACGGCAACAGTCATCATCATGCTGCTGACGAGCTTGCTCATTTTACTTTCCATCGTGAGAGCTTTCATCCGTGTGTTCTGGGGAGAAGGAGAAACGGGGTCAAAACAAAAGCGAAAGCATCTTCGTCATCTGGTACCTGCTGGATTCCTGATGCTGTTCACTGTTTTTCTCGGTATCGGCGCGGAAGCCATCCTGCCGACAGTACAGCATATTGCAGACTATCTTCTCGATCCACAAGAGTATATGGAGCTCGTGTTAAAGGAGGGGCGTTAGATGGCTTTTCAAATATGTATCAATCTGCTGGTTGCTTTCATGTGGATGTTCCTCGGCGAAACGTACAGCATCTCTGGGTTCGTAACTGGTTATATTGTCGGGATTGCCCTGTTATTCCTGCTGCGCCGCTTCCTGAAAGGTCCGTTCTATCTAAGACGTTTATACAAAATCATTGTTTTATTGCTGATTTTTATCAAAGAGCTCATTCTTTCCAATTTTGAGATCACAAAACTTGTTTACGCAAGACGATTGGATATAAATCCCGGCATCTTTACGCTGGAAACGGAATTAGAATCGGATTGGGAGATTACGTTATTGTCAACTCTCATTACATTGACGCCTGGCACAGTCACAGTTGCAGTTTCCCCGGATAAGAAGCAGCTCTACATCCACGCCATGGATATCGTTGACATGAAAGAAGCCGTGCATTCCATCAAAGATAGTTTTGAAAAACATATTAAGGAGGTGACACGATGAGCTTATCAGAAAGTGGATTTTCTACCATTATCCAACATTTATCCATCATTTGCCTGATCGCACTGAGTGTCTCCATCCTCTTGCTGATCATCCGGGTGATGAAGGGACCGACGAATGCCGACCGTGCAGTTGCACTCGATGCCATTGGTGTCAATATCATGGCGTTTGCTGCCTTGCTTGCCATCATCCTGGTCACACCTAACTTCAACGATATCGTATTATTGATAGGTATCCTTTTATTCATCGGGACAGTGGCAATCGCAATCTACTTGGAAAAGGGTGATTTGATTGATACAGAAG
Source organism: Terribacillus jepli (assembly GCF_047228925.1). NCBI lineage: Bacteria > Bacillati > Bacillota > Bacilli > Caryophanales > Bacillaceae > Terribacillus > Terribacillus jepli. The sequence goes on from NZ_JBFEGH010000012.1 coordinate 58,890, forward strand.
ACGATTGACATCATCCTCGATCTTTTTATCATTATATTCCTTGCAGGAGGCACATTCGCCATATTTACTGCTTCTATAGGCGTATTGCGTTTCCCTGATATTTACACCAGGCTTCACGCAGCTAGCAAGGGGTCAACACTTGGTGTAAGCGGCATTCTCATCGGCGCTTTTATCTTCCATTACACTCAATATGGACTCATTAGCGGAAAACTTATCCTTGGCGTCCTGTTTATTATGCTGACTGCCCCAGTTGCCAGTCATCTGATATCGAGAGCGGCTCATCTTCGCGGAGCAAAACCATATGGAACCTTAAAGGATCAGTACCAAGAAGCAATCGATGCAGAAAAACGAAGACAAAAACAACAAAAGAAATCAAAGTGAATGCCTCCAGGCATTCACTTTTTCTTTTTCCGCTGGACAGACACGTTCTAAGGTTCCTTCACATAAAGTGAGTGTATAGGCAATCTTTGAGAGTGTACAGGAGGTGCAATGAAATGAGTATTATTGGTGCCATCGGACTTCTAGTGAAAGAAGCGATGTTCTTCGTTTCCTACGTAAAGAACCATGCATTCCCTCAGCCGCTCCCGCCCGACGAAGAAGCATTGCATATCGAAAGGATGCAGCACGGGGATGAAGTGAGCCGCAATAAGTTGATTGAACATAATCTGCGACTGGTCGCTCATATTGTGAAGAAGTTTGAAAATACCGGCGAAGACGCAGAGGACCTTATTTCTATCGGGACGATCGGACTGATCAAAGGAATTGAAAGTTATTCAAGCGATAAAGGGACAAAACTTGCTACATATGCAGCTAGATGTATCGAAAATGAAATCCTAATGCATCTGCGCGCCTTGAAGAAAACCAAAAAAGATATTTCACTTCATGATCCAATCGGTCAGGATAAAGAAGGTAACGAAATCAGTCTGATTGATATACTTCAAGCAGATAATGAAGATATCATTGAATATATTCAGCTGAATATGGAAGTAGAGAAGATCAAGGAATATATAGATATACTGGATGGCCGTGAAAAAGAGGTGATCATCAGCCGTTATGGACTTAATAACGAAGAAGATATGACACAGCGTGAAATTGCCAAGAAATTAAACATTTCCCGTAGTTATGTATCCCGTATCGAAAAGCGCGCCCTGATGAAGATCTTCCATGAATACTACCGTCAGCACCGGACATAAAAGCAATCCGTCAGTATAAGGAAAGGAGGTAATCAATATGTATGCAATCCCCCCTTCTTTCAGACACCATCAGCAGCGTACCAGTACCGGCGTGCTTATTGCTGCCTTCCTAGTCTTGCTTTTTGTAGGTGGTGCTTATGCTTGGGAGAATATATGGAAGTAAAAAAACTCCGGTTATATGCCGGAGTTTTTAGCTTTCCAATTGTTTTTTCCATCGTTCAATCGCAAACCAGATCACGATGCTAGTTACAACACATCCACCGGTCATAGCAAACAGGATATCCGCTTTATCTGAAGGTGTCAAATAAACATTGATCACCGATCCAAGGTATAAATAACTGCCGAGAATCAGAAGCGCCAATGCGAAACGACGGTAATCTGTGATTTTATCCAGCAGCTGTTGTTGTCTTTTATTCATCTTGTCGCCTCCTCTTCCAAACTAGCAACATTGTAACATAAAAAAAGACAGCAATTACCTGGTAATTGCTGTCATGAAAATTCAGTAGCGCTCGACCATCTTCATGATCATCGTCGCAGCATTGCGAGCAGCTTGATCAAGAAATGCATCGAAGGATACAGAGGACTCTTTACCCGCTATGTCAGATAACGCCCGAACGATGACAAATGGTGTTCCATAATGATAGGCAACTTGAGCCACTGCCGCTGCCTCCATCTCTGCTGCAAGCATGGCAGGGAACTTGTCCCTGACAAAAGCAACGCGAGCTGGGTCTGACATGAAACTATCGCCTGTGGCGATAAGACCGATTTCTGCTTGCGTATCCGGGAATTGATCGAGTACATCCTTTGCAAGCTGAATCAGCTTGCCATCCGCTTGGAAAGCTGGCGGCATCTGCGGTACTTGGCCATAAGCATAATCAAATGCAGTCACATCAACGTCATGGTGTACGACAGAATCTGATATGACGACATCCCCGACTTCAAGGTTTGCTGCAAAACCGCCAGCTGAACCTGTATTGATGATCGCCTTCGGTGCGTAACGTTCAATCAGCATGGCTGTAGCGAGCGCCGCATTCACCTTGCCGATTCCTGATTTTAAAAGGACAACCTGCTTATCGGATAATGTTCCTTCCGTGATTTCATATCCTGCTACAGTGATTTCCCTTTTGTTTGCCATCGTTTCCTTCAATAATGCTACTTCTTCATCCATTGCTCCAATAATGCCGATTGTCATTCTGTCTGCTCCTTTAATTCTTGTCGTTTTCTTTTAGAACTTCTACTTTACTTGCCTGCCAGCCTTCACCATCAAGCCAGCTTGCGAATACACGGAATGTCTCTTCTGAATCCGGTGCGGAGACTGTTGCGATTACATCATTGCCCCCGCTGCCGTTATTCTCGACCCACCAAACCGTCATGGATGTCGAATCCAAACCTACAGCTCCCCCGACAGCCTGCATCAACTCATTCCAGTCCTGGGTACCTTTTTCGAAGGTCGTCGTATGCGTTCCAGACTGTTCGGTACCCACCGGATCCCAATCCTTCGTATACGCTTCCTTCACATTATCATCGGAAGGTTCAGCTTCTTGTTTTCCTTCCTTCTCTTTTTCATCATCTTGCTTTTCTTTGTCACTTTCTTCTGTATCTTGTGCGTCACTGCTGGAATCATTGTTGCCTTGCACTTGTTCTGCTATGGTTTTTTTGCTCTGTCCATCATCTGTGTTGGCTTGATCATCCATTGTTGGCTTATCGTTTAAAACTGCTACGAGCAGCACGACGACTAAGGCCACACCCGCGATTGTCAGGACGACACTAAGCCACTTCCTAGGTTTTCTGCGTTTGTTTCTATTATTCAATCTGGAATAATCCTGATTATCATTCGCCATGCTCATCCCTCCTCATTGGTCTCTATTATACTATGAACCAGGTTGAAGCCAAAGTCATATCTTTGGCTGTTTTCACTTGATGATTTTGTTGAAGCATATCTAATTTTGACATACCGGAAGGATTATGTGCATATATATCTAACTATATAAACAATAAAAGCAGGTGCAACTGCGTTGGTCAGTCATCATGGTTCCTGTGGAAGGAGAGGAAGATAAACATGATGAAAGTGACAAGAATGGATACGAACCTTTGGGGACACGAATCGTTCGAGTATGTCGGCTACGACAAGGAAGCCGAGATTTTCTCTATCTTCTTACCGGAAGGATGCTGTCTGTCTTTTACCAGTGTGAAAGAACAAGTCGTCTTTTCATTTCTGCTTGCACTCGACAAAGAAAGTTTTATCCTGCAAAAGCTCATACCCTTTTTCCCTTTTGAGAAATCTTCCGGACAGTTAGTCAGTCAGGTTCCATAAAACAAGCTGCTTCCATATAATTCGGAAGCAGCTTTTGTTTTATGTCTATTCTACTTTAGTAATTTTGACCTGAATATCGCCACCTGGAGTGGAGACGGTCACTTCTTCACCGACTTCATTCCCGATCAAGCTTTTTGCGATCGGGGAATCGTTTGAGATTTTGCCTTCAAACGGGTCTGCTTCCGCACTTCCGACGATGGTATAGCTTTCCTCTTCCCCATCAGGCAGTTCAATGAAGGTTACCGTTTTACCCATGCCTACCATATCTGGATTATCTGTATCACTTTCAATGATTACAGCATTACGGATCATATTTTCTGTGGTAGCGATTTTGGATTCGACGAATGCCTGCTCGTCCTTCGCCGCATCATATTCGGAGTTCTCCGACAAGTCACCAAAGCCGCGAGCAATCTTGATGCGCTCAACAACTTCTTGACGACGAGTCGTCTTCAGATACTCCAACTCCTCCTCAAGTTTCGTCAAACCTTCTTTAGTCATGTAATATTGTTTTTCTGTAGCCAATTCAACCACCCCTTGAGCTCTAAAAGATTCTTTCCCTTTGCCTTACTTCTATAGCGTTTTCATGCATATTCCATACTATGGCAGATTCCCGCTGAAAATTCAATACTTAACTGTACAAGTTACGTCGTACGGCCTGAAAGGATCGTCTCGATTTTAGCAGCCATCAAATCGATGGCTACATGGTTTTCGCCGCCTTCCGGTATGATGATATCCGCATATCGCTTTGTTGGTTCGATGAATTGCAGATGCATCGGACGAACGACGTTCACATATTGCTCGATGACGGAATCGATTGTCCGGCCGCGTTCCTTGATATCCCGCAGCAACCGGCGGATGATACGAAGATCGGCATCCGTGTCGACGAATACTTTGATATCCATCATATCGCGAAGCCGTTCGTCCTCAAGGATAAGGATGCCTTCCAGAATGATAACGTCTTTCGGTTCTACTGGTATCGTTTCCTCAGAACGCGTATGGATTTTATAATCATAGATCGGTTTTTCGATAGGCTTTTGTTCACCAAGTGCCTGCAAATGCTGCATTAGCAGCTCATTATCGAAAGCAAAAGGATGATCATAGTTTGTGTTCAGACGCTTCTCGAACGGAAGATGGGATTGATCCTTGTAATACGAGTCCTGTTCGATCACCAGAATCGTCTTATCCGTAAATCGTTTGTAGATCGATCTTGTGACAGAAGTCTTCCCTGATCCCGATCCTCCTGCAACACCAATGATGATAGGTTTCTTTGCCATTATTCCTGCTCCTCTTCCTACTAGCTCATTCATTTCTTCACACTGACGGCTACTCCATCACCCACTGGCAAAATAGTCGTATGGAATGCTTCATGGTCGAATAACCACTCGTTATACTTACGAATCTTCTTCGCAATATTCGCTTTGCGCGGCGTTGCCTCACTGTCATCCGCAACATAGCCTTTAAACAAAACATTATCGCTGACAATTACCCCGCGCTCACTCAGCATCTCGCTATATGCCTCAAAGAAACGCTGATATTGTCCTTTTGCTGCATCGATAAAAACAAAGTCATACGGAGCATGCGACAGGATTGTCTCTTCCAAATCGAATGCATCGCCTTTTAAGATCAGGATATCTCCCTCGGCGCCTTGTTCCCGGATATGCGTGACTGCTTGTTCATAACGGTTTTCATCCCGCTCGACGGTCACGATTCGGACATCGGATTTCGCGTGGCGCATCATGAGCGCGGAATAACCGATTGCTGTACCGATTTCCAATATCTTGCCCGGCTGCTGGAGTCGGATAAGCTGCATCAGAAATTGGATGCCGAGCGGCTCCATGATCGGCACATGATCTTCTGCAGCCAGCTCTTCCAATTTCCTTGCCCATTCCGGAGAAGGCTCGACATGCTCCTCTAAATATTCCACTATTGCTTGTAACATTTCATTTCCTCACTTTACTTGCTTACTCATCCAAGTGCATATGTTTTTCGATCAGTTCTTCATGCTCGTCAAAGGTCCGTGCATAATAGATTTCTCCATCATCCCCGGCAAGGAAATACAAGTAATCCGAATTTTCCGGATGTACGACTGCTTCAAGTGCATTTTCTGAGAAGTTGCTGATCGGGCCGACAGGAAGCCCTTTTATTCTGTATGTATTGTAAGGGGAATCCACTTCCAAGTCCTTGTAATACACCCGGGGCTTGTGCTCTCCCAGTGCATACAGCACAGTGGGATCTGTCTGCAGCCTCATATCATCCGACAGACGGTTATAGAAAATGCCAGCTATCATCTTGCGTTCATCCTCATTCCTTGCCTCATTTTCGACAAGTGAGGCAAACGTTAGTGCCTCGTGTACAGTCAAATCTTTCTGTTTGAATCCATCCAAATAAGGAGTGATGATCTGCTGGGACTTGTCCAGCATCAGATGGACAACCTTATCGACCGAAATTTCATCATTGGATGTAAAGTTATAAGTAGCCGCAAATAAGTAGCCTTCAAGCGGATATCGTATATCTTTATTCAGGATATCCTCCGTCAGGATATCAGGATATTCACTGATTAATTGTTTGATATAAGCTTCATCTTTCATCTTATCCAGGAAAGCCTGCTTGTCCATACCCAATGATTCAGACAGGATCACGCTGATTTCCTCGATATCAGATCCTTCCGGAATAGCAGCAGATGCAGACGGGGTATTCCCCGCCTCCGGATCGTTCAATTCATCAACGACCTGCTGCATGGACATGGATGGGGAGAGCTCGTAATTCCCCGCGCGGAAGTTGGCTTCACCAGAAAACTTCACATACAGCCTGAAAATGAAAGCATTCTTAATCAGACCTTGCTCCTCCAAGGATTGACCGATCGAAGAAGCCGTAGCTCCCATGGGAACTTCGACAACTTGTGTTGTATCATTGTCTGAATCGACAGCTTTCATACTGGCATTAACGTAGATAAAGGTCCCGAGTGCACCAATTAATAGAAGTACGATTATTACGGATATGATCATCAATACTATTTTCCGCACGACGCTTGCTTCCTCCATTCTTCTGTCCCGATTCTGTTGAAAAAGATCATCATTCGAGGCAGTCAAGCTATCTTTCCTCCTTTATCCGCCTTATTATACAACAAACGTCAAGCGGGTCACCACCCGTCCGACAATTTATGCGGATAAAGCTGCAAGAAAAAATCCTCTCTGCCTTATCGGAAAGAGAGGACTGCCTATTCCAAGATTAGATGCCGTCTTCCTCATCAGTAAGTGTATTCAGCATTTCTTCGACCATTTCCCATTCTTCCTCTGTATCGATTTGGAACAATGTCAGATCCTTGTCATCGCCTTGTTCTTCATAACGAAAGGCGAATACTTCCACTTCATCATCTGCATCCGCTTGTTCAGCCGGTACAACTGCGATATAGGAATGCCCAGTTTCATCGACGTCGAAGTTGAACAAAACCTCGAACAAATGCTCCTCCCCATTTTCATCCGGGATGATGATGCGTTCTTTTTCTTCCAATGCCATAATGGCTACACTCCTTATTGTTTCGAATCCAGATAGCCTTGCAGAATGATGACTGCTGCCATCTTATCGATTACTTTCTTGCGTTTTTTCCGGCTGAGGTCTGCTTCAAGCAGGACACGTTCCGCTGCCATCGTCGTCAAACGCTCGTCCCAAAGCACGGTTTCAATTCCAAACTCTTCTTTGATCCAATGGGAGAAAGCCTGTGATGCTTCCCCCCTCGGACCGATTGTACCATTCATGTTCTTCGGCATGCCAATGACAGCTCTTCCGACATCATGCTGCTGAATGATTTGCTGCAATTCATTCCTGGCTGTTTCATAATCCGTTTCGTTCCAATGGATCGTTGTCAGGCCCTGGGCAGTCCAGCCGAGTCCATCGCTTATTGCCACACCGATCGTTTTGGATCCGACATCCAGCCCGATCGTCTTTAGTATGTCAGTCATGATGGTTATGTTCCAAATAAAATTTTACCAGTTGTTCCACGATCTCATCCCGTTCCATCCGGCGGATGAGATTCCTGGCATCTTTATGCCGTGGAATATAAGCCGGATCCCCGGACAGCAAATATCCGACAATCTGATTGATCGGATTGTATCCTTTTTCCCGCAATGCTTCGTATACGGACATCAGTACTTCCCGGACATTCTCGTCCATCGGTTCTTCCGGAAAGTTGAATTTCATCGTTTTATCCATCGAACTCAAGTGAAGCCACCTCGCTTAAATTGCCAGTCTTTTTTTACAGTATATACTTTTCTGTCGGATTTGGAAAATCAAAGTTGTTCTTCGACATAAACTGCCGCGTAAGCGAGTGCTTGTGGCACCTGCTCCGGATTCTTACCGCCGGCTTGCGCCATATCCGGACGTCCGCCTCCGCCGCCTCCGCAGCGTTTCGCAGTTTCTTTGATCAGGTTACCTGCATGTAGACCGCGGTCGATCAGGTCCTTGGATACTCCAGCTGCCAGCTGCACCTTTCCTTCAGCTGTTGCCGCAAGCAAGATGACGCCGCTTTCGAGTTTCTGCTTCAGATCATCGACCATGCCGCGAAGCTGATTCATATCGGCAACGTCCACTTGCTCTGCCAAAACTTTTACACCCTTCACATCTTTTACATGATCAAGGATATTACCTGCTTCCAGCTGGGACAGTTTGCCGCGCAGGCTGTCGCGTTCCCGCTGTACTTCCTTCAGATCTGCAAATACTGCTTCGATTCTGGAAGGAACTTGTTCGTTCGTTGTTTTCAGTTCTGCTGCAGCTTGGGACAGGATCTGCTGCTGCTGCTTAGTGAATCGGTATGCTTCTTTGGAAGTGACTGCTTCGATACGTCGCGTACCAGCACCAATGCCGCTTTCGGAAACGATCTTGAATAGTCCGATTTCGGAAGTGTTCTTGACATGTACCCCGCCGCAGAGTTCCAAGCTGTAATCCCCGATTTGGACAACACGGACGACATCACCGTATTTTTCACCGAACAGTGCCATTGCACCCATTTCCTTCGCGTCACTCAAGCTTTGGTAAGATGTGCTGACAGCAAGCTCAGCCCAAATTTTTTCATTGACGATTTCCTCGATTTTTTCCAGTTCTTCTTTCGTCACTGCATGGAAGTGAGAGAAGTCGAAACGAAGACGCTCAGGAGCTACCAGTGATCCAGCCTGATTGACATGCGTGCCCAATACATCTTTCAATGCTTGATGCAGCAGATGCGTCGCTGTATGGTTTTTGACAATATGCTGACGTCTGCTTGTGTCGACTTTTGCATGGACGACTTCCTTCACTTGGATCTGGCCTTGTTTCACGACAGCTTGGTGAAGGTTTTGTCCTTTCGGCGCTTTTTTGACTGCTTGTACGAATACGGTTGCTGTTTCCGTCGTCACCCAGCCCGCGTCTGCTACTTGTCCGCCGCTTTCAGCGTAAAATGGCGTTTCTTCCAGGATGAATAAGATTTCGTCGCCCTCTACTGCCACATCAGCCAGCTGCTTGTCCTTGACGATCGCCAGAATCGCTGTATCTGTTTCGATACGGTCATAACCGACAAAAGTACTTTCAGCTTCCACTTCCTGCAGGACACTGTCCTGTACGTGCATGCTGTTCACTTTTTGGCGAGCTTCACGGGCACGTTCCCGCTGCTGTTTCATTTCTTCCTCGAAGCCTGCTTCATCGATCGTGAAGCCTTCTTCGCTGACGTATTCCTCTGTCAGCTCTTTCGGGAAACCATAAGTGTCATACAAACGGAATACTTCAGTACCCGGGAAGACATTGCTGCCCTTTTCCTTTTCTTCTGCTACGATCCGGTTGAGAATAGTCAGACCATCCGCAAGTGTTTCATGAAAACGTTCTTCCTCTGTCTGGATGACTGTCTCGATGAATTCACGTTTTTCAAGTATTTGCGGGTAGAAGGCATCCATGATTTCACCAACGACAGAAACAAGTTCCTTCATGAACGGTTTTTCGATTCCGATATTCTTCGCATAGCGCACAGCCCGGCGGATCAAGCGACGAAGTACATAGCCGCGGCCTTCGTTGGATGGAAGCGCACCATCACTGATTGCAAAGGAGACAGTACGGATATGATCGGCAATGACCTTGAACGCAGTATCATCTGCAGACGTATTGCCATATTTAACTTTTGCAAATTCCGCCGTCTTCTCGATGATCGGCATGAATAAGTCCGTTTCGAAGTTTGTTTTTGTATCCTGGATGACGCATACCATACGTTCCAGACCCATTCCGGTATCAATGTTCTGTTTCGGAAGTGGCGTGTATGTGTGATCTGGGTTATGGTTGAACTGACTGAATACAAGGTTCCAAATTTCCAAGTAGCGTTCGTTCTCACCGCCCGGGTAAAGCTCTGGATCAGATGGATCATTACCATATTCTTCGCCGCGGTCATAGAAAATCTCAGAGTTGGGACCACTTGGGCCTTCACCGATATCCCAGAAGTTTTCTTCTGTACGGATGATCCGCTCCTCCGGCAAACCGACAAGATCACGCCACATCTGATACGCTTCCTCGTCTTCTGGATGAACCGTCACAGATAGACGTTCCGGATCAAATCCGATCCATTTCTTATCAGTCAGGAACTCCCATGCCCATAGGATTGCTTCCTTTTTGAAATAGTCCCCGATCGAGAAGTTCCCGAGCATTTCAAAGAATGTATGATGGCGTGCAGTGAAGCCGACATTCTCAATATCATTTGTACGGATGCTTTTCTGTGCATTCACGATGCGCGGATTCCCAGGCACGACTCGTCCGTCAAAATATTTCTTCAGTGTTGCAACCCCGCTGTTGATCCATAGCAAGGTAGGATCATCGACCGGTACCAATGAAGCACTCGGCTCGACGCTGTGTCCTTTCTCCTTGAAAAAATCGAGGAACTTCTGTCTTACTTCAGCAGACGTTAATTTTTCCATAAAAAAGCCTCCTTTATTATGTAAACACACAAAAAACTCCCGTGCCTGCCATCTGCAGGGACGAGAGTATGATCGCGGTACCACCCTGATTATAAGCCCAAAAACGGCCTATCACCTTTAAGCGCAGATAACGGTGCGCAGCCGATAAGGATTAACTCAGAGCTCCGGTATAGCTTTCCATCACACTTTTATAGAGATTCTTTCAGCCAAGGAATCTCCTCTCTTGATAAAAGGACGTCATGTACTTGTACCTTCATTGCTTTTCGCTATAAATCTAAGCGTAAGTATAGAGAAAAATGAGGATTTTGTCAAACATCCGTCTCTTTTGCTGTATCCACGCAGGCTTTCAAGATTGTCAGGAGCGGGACAGCAACGATCATACCAATAATACCCCCAAGTTCACCGCCTACGAGCAAGGCGAAAATGATCAGCAGCGGATGGATATGAATGCTTTTGCCGACGATGAAAGGAGAAAGCAGGTTTCCCTCGATCAATTGGATGATAAAAACCGTGATGCCGGCAATCAAGGCTGTTTTCGGACTGATTGTAAGCCCTACTAATATAGCCGGGATAACACCGATGATCGGACCGAAATAAGGGATGATGTTAGTTGTCCCAACCAATAAAGCAAGAATCAAGGAATACGGCAGCTTAATCATTGTGAAAGCAGTCCAAGTCAATAGGCTGACAATACAGCTGACAAGCAGCACCCCTCGGATGTAGTAACCGAGATTATTATCGATTCGCAGCACTAAGCTTTTAACCTTGGCACGGTATCGGCGCGGAAGGAGCATAAGACCTGCATGACCGATTTTGTCCGTATCTTTCAGCATGTAAAAAACGATAACAGGTGTAACCACCAAAAAGATGACCACCTGCGGAAGCTTGTTCCATGTACGGAGTAAATTCTTCAAAAATGCTTCGGCTCGATGTTCCAATCCAAACAGTACTGCATCCATCTGGTCATGGACAGTCTCCGGCAGGAATGCGGTCCGTTCATACATGAACTCAACATAATGATCATAACGCTCCATCAATGCCGGCAGATTATGGCTGAATTCTTTCACCTGATTGATCAGCACCGGGAACCCTTTATACACCAAGAAACCGGACAGACCAAAAAAAAGCGTATAGATAATCAAAATCGACAGCCACCGCGGCAGACGCCACGCGGCAAGAAAATCAATCACCGGATGAAGCAAATAGGCAATCAATGCCGCGACGATGAAGGGCAGGAACAGACCGCCTAGAAACAGCAGGAATGAACGGTAAAACGGGTATAGCTTGATCAGCAGGAAACAGAGCAGCAAGGCGACGACAATCGTCACCATCCATAAGAGGACACGGTAAAGACGGGATGCCTCTTTCATTTCACTAAAATGATGCGCCGTCGCATTTCCGCTCTTCATCCGTGAACAAATCATCAAGGGAACTCAACGAGCCATCTTCTTCTACTTGGTGCAGGGAAAGCATCTCATCCTTATAAGACAATTCGATAAAACAGCCCCAGCAATAATACTGCTCTGGTCCGATTTTTCCGATATCCTTGCTGCTGCAATTCGGACATTTCAACATGTCGGATCACTCCATATCCTTTTTACATGTTAGAATGTCCAATTATTTCCTTGTATATACTACATGAAATCGTAAGGGGAAATGTCCTCCTCTTCGGCTTGGGCCTCCCGAAGCATCCGATCGATGTCATCTCCTTCTTCTTCATGGAAACCAAGATGCTCCACCAGGGAGGTATAGCGCTGGTTCGTATCCTCTGTTTGGATGCCCTGCAGAAACGCTTGTTTTTCCCCGACAAGAATCAATGAACGCTGTGCCCTCGTAATACCGGTATACAGAAGATTCTTACGGAGCATCCGGCGGTACCCCGGCACGACGGGCAGGATGACGATCGGAAATTCACTGCCTTGGGATTTATGGATCGAGATGCAATATGCATGCATCAAATTCGACAAATCCTTGCTTTCATAGACGACTTCTTTTTCATCGAAAGCAACGACAAGCTGCTCCTTTTGTTCGACATTCTCTTCTTCCCGGAACAAAGCAACCACTTCACCGATGTCGCCATTGAAGACACCTTCTTCTGGATCATTGACAAGCTGGATGACTTTATCTCCTTTACGGAAGATGACGTCTTTTGCTGCCATCTCTCGTTTTTGCTTATCCTTTGGATTGACGAGCTGCTGAAGCTGCCTGTTCAACTCGTGGATACCAGCCTGCGAGCGATACATCGGAGCAAGCAGCTGTACATCGCGCAGATCCCAGCCTTTTTCGACAGCTCGGCCGACTATCTGGGTGATGACCTCGACTACTTGATGCTCCCGGCAAGGGATGAAATTGAAATCTTTGTCCTTTTCCAGTTCATGCTGTGACAACGTCCCATTTTTGATGGCATGAGCAATTGTGATGATTTTCGACCCTTCCTTTTGGCGATAGACATCTTTCAGCATCACTCGCGGCACGGTTTCGGAACGAAGCAAATCGGATAACACTTGTCCGGGACCGACCGATGGCAGTTGATCCTCATCTCCGACTAGCAGCACTTGCATATCATCCGGAATGGCTTTGAATAACCGGTTTGCCAGCCAAATATCGACCATGGAAAATTCATCAACGATAAGCAGCTTACCAGCAAGCGGATTATCCTCGTCACGTTCGAAGGATTCGGTGCCATCCCATCCCAATAGCCGATGGATGGTGCTGGCAGGGATGCCTGTTGATTCGTTCATTCGCTTGGCGGCCCTTCCGGTTGGTGCCGTCAAGACGAAAGGATAGCTTTCATCCTTATCCTTATAGTCCTTCGGATCTAACGATAGCTCATGTATTTCGGCATACGCTTTAATGAAACCTTTGATGACCGTCGTTTTACCGGTTCCCGGTCCTCCGGTCAGGATCATCACCTTTGATTGCAATGCTTGCTCGATTGCTTCGAATTGCTCTTTTCCGTAGCTGATCGTCTCCGCTTCCTCGAGCTTCCCGATGATCTTGAGCAGTTCTGCTTGGACAATTTCCGTTTCGGTTCCATGTTCGTTCAAACGCTGCAAGTGACTGCAGAAACCCGTTTCAGCGAAGTAAAGCATCGGATGATAGACACGATCCTCTTGTTTGACGACTTTTTTCTGAGCATGCAGCACACCTAGCTGTTCCTCGATTTGATCTGCACTTATACCGAATTGGGTACTGCGCAATAGGACAGCGGCTTGTTTCAGCACTTCTTCATTCGGCAAATAGACATGACCTGCTTGCATGCTGTCTTGCAGCACCATCAGGCAGGCTGCCTGCAGCCTGCTGTCATGATCCATGGCTAGGTTATTCTGGCGGGCAGCTTCATCAGCACGATGAAATCCAAAGCCCTCGATATCGAATACATATTGATATGGATCTTTTTCCAATACTTGAATGGCCTCATCCCGATACACTTTATAGATCTTCTGGGCTAGCTTCAGACCGATGCCGTATTTGGACAGATGCACCATGACATGATCAAAGCCCTGGTGGGTGCGAAGATCATGAAGAAACCTTTCCTTCTTCTCATCATTCAACCCTTGGATACCATCCAGTAAATCCGCATTCGATAGAATATCCGCAATAGCATTCTCACCCAGCTTCGCTACAATCCGCTCCGCTATCCGTTTTCCGATACCGTAGAATAAATCACTGGATAGGTACTGAATCAGACCATCTTTCGTTTCCGGCACATAACGCTTGTATTCCGTTACCTCATACTGTTCACCGAAGCGTTTATGATTGACCATCGCACCATAAAACAAATAGGGCTCGCCCTGGTCCAGCTCCCCGATGTATCCTTTGACGACGATATCCTTCTCATCGAACGTCTCATTGGTTTCCAATACCTTGATACGGACGATGGAAAACTGTTCTTCCTCTTTGCGGAAAATCGTATGCAATAATTCACCTTTCACAAAGCCTCTAGGGCTTTCGGCAGTCTCCCCATATTCCATACGTCTGTGCTCCTTACTCTTCGTTCTCGATTTGCTCCATGATCAATTCAATCTGCGCTTTGCCATGCAAAGCCATTTCATGACCTGGCTGCGCTTCAAGTGCTTTATCCATATATTCGAGCGCTTTTTCAAACTGCTGCTGATACAAATACGCAACTCCCACATTATAAAGGGCATCGCTATGATTTGGACTCCACTCCAAGAGGTCAAGCAGCACTTTTTTCGCGGTTTCGACTTCCCCTTCGGTGGCAAGTGCCAGCCCATATTGGAAAACGATTGCCGCATCGCGACCTTCAAGCTCCGCAGCACGCTGCAAATAAGGAAGTGCCAGCTTTTCCTTCCCAGTCTGCTGTAAGGACATACCGAGCAGATAATGGACGTCTCCTTCATCCAAGCCAAGCTTCACAGCCTCCATCAGCTGCTGAATCGCTTGATCATACATTTCTCCAGTATAATACATACTCCCCAGACCGTAATAAGCTGTCGCAGCTTTCTCATCAAGCTCGATGGCGCGCTTGAAGAAACGCTCTGCTTTCTCCAGTTCGTTCATCCGCATCAGCAGATTCCCGAAATTGACGTATCCAACTGGATCGTTTGGGTTTTCTTCGATGGCTAAATTAAAGTGCTTGGCAGCTCCCTCTAAATCCTGCTTCTGCAAAGCCTCTATTCCTGACTTAATATGATCCATTGTTTCACTCCTTTATGTAAGGGAAACCCTTGCCATAAGACAAGGGTTTCTGTTTTAACCGACGTATTCAAGCTGTTGTTCGTTCTTGATGATATCATCGATTGTACCGCCGCCAAGACATACATCTTCATCATAAAAGACGACTGCTTGTCCTGGTGTGATCGCGCGCTGCGGTTCATGGAAATCGACACGTACTTTGTTATCACCGATTGGTGTGACCGTTACTTTGCTGTCTTTTTGACGGTAGCGGAATTTAGCAGTTACCGTAATCGGTTCAGTCAGTTCTTTTTCGGAAACCCAGCTCATATCTGTAGCTATCAGCGCATCGGAGTACAAACTATCATGATCGAAGCCTTGTTCGACATACAGGATGTTTTCTTTCAGGTTCTTTCCGACAACGAACCATGGTTCGCCTTCTCCGCCGATACCAAGACCTTGACGCTGTCCGATTGTATAATACATGAGACCGTCATGTTTTCCTTTTACTACGCCGTCCAATGTGGACATGACGCCAGGCTGTGCTGGCAGGTACTCGCTTAGGAAGCTCTTGAAGTTGCGCTCCCCGATGAAGCAAATACCAGTGGAATCCTTTTTCGTTGCCGTAGCAAGATTGTTTTCTGCCGCTATACGGCGTACTTCTTTCTTGTCCATTCCGCCTAGTGGGAACATAACTTTAGAAAGAGTTGATTCTGTCAGCTGGTTTAGGAAATACGTTTGATCCTTGTTTTCATCCAGACCGCGGAGCATGACTGTTTTGCCGTCACGCTCTTCGACTTGTGCATAATGGCCTGTTGCCAAATAGTCGGCTCCAAGGGACATGGCGTGGTCCATGAACGCTTTGAATTTGATTTCTTTGTTGCACATAACGTCTGGATTCGGGGTCCGTCCAGCTTTGTATTCATCCAGGAAATATGTGAATACTTTATCCCAATACTGCTTTTCGAAGTTCACCCCGTAATATGGAATGCCGATTTGATTGGCAACTTTTTTTACATCTTCGAAATCTTCTGTAGCGGTACAGAAGCCATTTTCGTCTGTATCATCCCAGTTTTTCATGAAGATGCCGACCACGTCGTACCCTTGCTGTTTCAGCAAAAGGGCAGCAACGGAAGAATCGACACCGCCGCTCATACCGACGACGACACGAATATCTTTGTTTTCTTTCATTTCTGTCACTCCTTTCCTTATGTTAGACGTTTTATAATAGCAGCGACTGTCTGGGCAGCCTCTCTTACAGATTCAACTGTATTGCCGTATCCGAAACTGAAACGGATACTGTTCGTAACACGCTCATCATCGCCGTACATCGCCTTCAAGACATGCGATGGATCAACAGAACCTGCTGTACAAGCACTGCCGCTGGATACTGTTACACCGGATAAATCGAAATTCATCAGCAGAGATTCTACATTCGTCCCTGGAAAACTGATGTTGGTTATCCCTGCGGTTCGCTGACCTGATCCGCCATTGATGGAAAAGTCGATACCAGCAAGCTTAAGCTCATCGACGAATGTATCCTGAAGCTGCTGATAAGCAGCCCTTCTTTCTTTCCGTTTTTGCATTGCCAATTCGGCTGCTTTGCCAAAGCCCACAATGGAAGCAACATTCTCTGTGCCTGCTCGGCGTTTGCGCTCCTGCTCACCGCCGAAGGTGATCGGTTTGATGCGGACACCATCCCTTACATACAAAGCACCGATCCCTTTTGGGCCGTTGATTTTATGAGCAGATACACTTAATAGATCTACACCTAGTGCATCAACATCGATTTCCTCTGTCCCATAAGCTTGAACAGCATCTGTATGGAAATAGGCAGGGTGGGCTTGCAGCAGATCGCCAATCGCTTGTATCGGCTGCATGATACCTGTTTCATTATTGATCATCATTACGGATACAAGTACCGTGTCCGGACGCAGCGCTGCCTGCAGGTCGGCCAGCTTGATTAATCCCGACTCATCTACAGGCAAGTACGTAACCTCGTAGCCCAGGCTTTCCAGATAGCTGGCTGCATGTAGTGTAGCATGATGCTCGATTGCCGTCGTAATAATATGCTTGCCTCGTTCACTGCAAGCATTCGCCACTCCGATTAGCGCCATATTATCTGCCTCGGTGCCTCCGCTCGTGAAGATGATCTGCTTATCCGTTGCACCAATGCTTGCTGCAACCTTCTCACGTGCTACATCCACGATGTGGCGTGCTTCCCTGCCGAATGCATGGACACTGGAAGGATTGCCGAATGTGCTCTCCATCACCGGGATCATCGCTTGGATGACGTCCGGATGCATCGGAGATGTTGCCGCGTGATCAAGATAGATTGGTTTCATTTTGCTTGCCTCCATTAAATATAGAACATATACGGATCTTGGCTCTGATCATCTCCATGACGGCAAAGATCCTCTAAGGTTGTCGTATCCAATACGTCCCTGACTGCATCACGGATGCGCAGCCAAAGCTGCTGCTTGGCCGGCTCCTCGTCTTCGATCCCTTCGACAGGTGTAATCGGGCCTTCGAGCGTGCGGATGATATCGCCAGCCGTAATCTCTGCTGGCGGGGATGCGAGCATATAACCGCCTTTAGCACCTCGTATACTCTTAACCAGACAAGCATTCCTTAACGGCGCAGCGAGCTGCTCCAAATAATGCTCGGACAATTTATTTTCTTTCGCAATGGTCTTCAAGGAGACTGGTCCTTCCCCATAATGCTTTCCTAATGCGATCATGATAGTCAATCCATATCGTCCTTTAGTCGATATCTTCATCTTTTAAAACTCCTCATAACTGCCTCTGTAATGTTCGGTTTCCTAAACAATAACGATTATTATAACAGAAAATATTATATCATGGATAGCAAGTGGCTTGCATTTTCCCTGATGGCTGGATACGCTAAGACAAGCAGAAACAGGATGGAGGAATTATTATGGCCAGACAACCATTAGCATACCGTATGCGGCCGAAGGATATCAGCCAGATCATCGGCCAAAAACATCTCGTCGGAGAAGGTAAAATGATCCGCCGGATGGTGGAGGCAGACAGATTGAGCTCGATGATCCTTTATGGACCGCCGGGAACAGGCAAAACGTCGATGGCCACAGCACTTGCCTCCAGCGTCCAGATTCGGTACAAACTCCTTAATGCAGTGGTGGATAAGAAAAAAGATATGGAGATTGCTGTGGAAGAAGCGAAGATGAGTGGTCAGCTTGTCCTTATATTGGATGAAGTCCACCGCCTCGACAAAGCAAAGCAGGACTTCCTCCTGCCACATGTCGAGAGTAATTTGATTACTTTGATCGGCTGTACGACAAGCAATCCCTACCATTCTATAAATCCGGCAATCCGGAGCCGATGTCATTTATTCGAACTTCACAGCCTGGAATCATCGGACGTTAAAGAAGCACTGCAGCGTGCTGTGCACGATCCTGACCAAGGATTGGGCAGCATGCAGCTCGACATCACGAAAGAGGCATTGGATCATTTCGCTAATGCATCAGGCGGAGATTTGCGGGCAGCGCTGAACGGTTTGGAACTTGCTGCTTACTCCACGCCTGCGCAGGATGATATTGTCCAAATTGATTTGAAAGTAGCAGAAGCTTGCATGCAGAAAAAGAGCTTTTCCCATGATAAAGATGGAGATGCCCATTATGATGTGCTCAGTGCATTCCAGAAGTCGATACGCGGCAGCGACGTGAATGCAGCTCTTCATTACCTGGCCCGTCTGATCGAAGCCGGCGACCTTGATAGCATCGGCCGTCGGATGATCGTGTGCGCCTATGAAGATATCGGACTAGCTAATCCGCAAGCTGGGCCGCGGACATTAGCTGCCGTGGAAGCTGCTGAGCGTGTCGGCTTTCCTGAAGCACGCATTCCTTTGGCCAATGCAATCGTTGAGCTGTGTTTATCGCCGAAATCGAACAGCGCATATAAAGGAATCAATGCTGCACTGTCGGATATTCGTTCCGGCAAGGTCGGTGAAGTACCCGCTCATTTGAAGGATGCCCATTATCAAGGTGCAAAGCATCTAGGAAGAGGCATCGGCTACCAATACCCTCACGATTATCCAGGCGGGTGGGTGAAACAGCAGTACTTGCCCGACTTATTGAAGAACAGACAGTATTATGAGCCGGTCGACACCGGAAAATTTGAACAAGCACTCAAACAAGTCTATGAACGCGTAACGAAAAGAAAATAAGTTTACATGTATAGACATAACATTCCACGGCAACACTGGGGCTAACAGTTTTTATCACTTTCTATGTTTGTAGATTAACAGATAAGAAATGGAGTGTTAGTCCAAATGGTTAAAGTAAGACAAGACGCATGGAGTCATGAAGACGACTTATTGCTGGCTGAGACCGTCCTTCGGCATATACGGGAAGGCAGTACACAGCTGAAAGCTTTTGATGAAGTCGGTGACAAATTGAACCGCACATCAGCAGCTTGCGGCTTCCGTTGGAATGCTGAAATCCGCAGCCGTTACGAACAGGCTGTCGCGATTGCCAAACGCCAGCGCAAAGAGAAAAAGCGGGCAGAACAAAGAGCTCAAAAACCGGCTGCTGCACAAGTACAGCTTTCTGCACCAGTAAGGAACGTTACGGAAAGACAACAGGCTTTTCCAATTACAATGGATGAAGAAACCGCTCGATTCGAAGCGGAAATCGCACAAGAAACCTTCATTGTTGGTGAACATACCAAAACAGAAACAGACGTAAGCAAGCAAGCGGATGAGCTGAACCTATCCCAAGTAATCAATTACTTGCAAGCATTGGAACAAGGTTATCAAACTAGTGAAACAAGCCGGCAAACCATTCATCATCTGGAAGCCGAGAGCCATAATCTTCGTCAAGAAAATGAGCAGCTTAAGGATGAATGCGAGAGCCTGAAAAATCAGCTGAAGACAATGAAAGAAGATTATCAATTGCTCATCCAAATCATGGACCGGGCACGGAAGATGGTTATTTTTGACGATAAAGATGCCTTCGCATCCCCTGCATTCCGAATGGACAAAAACGGCAACTTGGAACAAGTCGCTAAATAAAGAAGCAGCACATACCCTTTGAAAGGTGTGTGCTGCTTTGTTGTTGTTGACGTAAAAATAGCAATCCCGATCATGCCGTCCTATTGAAGTTTTGAACCCGCTCTCGGCAGGTGGGTGCCCTGATTCACACTTTATGCGTCCACTCCATGGAGGCTTGCATGCTGCGCGAAGACGATCGAGCTCCCGTACTTCATCGCGTTCGGTCAAAACAGATGAAGAACGTACACATCAGGATTGCTATTTGATTATGGAACTATCTTAGCATGGATAGATCGAGTTTTCAACTGTGAAGTCAGTCTATTATGCTTCCTGACTTGCTGTTTTTTTCTGGATATCCAAATATAGCTCATCAAGCTGCTTCTTGCTCACTGGATCTGGCGCATCTGTCAGTGGATCGGTCGCAGACGCTGTTTTCGGGAACAGGATAGTGTCACGAAGATTTGTGCTGCCGGATAGAAGCATGATGAAACGATCGTAACCCAGTGCGATACCGCCGTGCGGAGGTGCTCCGGATTCCAATGCATCCAAGAGGAAGCCGAATTGCTCCTGCGCTTCTTCCTTGGTGAAACCTAGAACTTCGAACATCCGGTTTTGCAGATCCATCTGGTAAATACGCTGCGAACCGCCGCCCAGTTCATAACCATTAAGGACGATATCATAGGCTTCCGCTTTGACAGAGGCAGGATCTGTTTCCAGCTTATCGATATCTGCCGCTGCCGGCATTGTGAATGGATGGTGCGCTGCGTAATAGCGACCTTCTTCTTCGTCATATTCGAATAGTGGCCAATCTGTCACCCAAAGGAAGTTGAACAAGGATTCATCGATAAGACCAAGGTCACGACCGAGCTTGCTTCTCAATGCCCCCAAGCTATCAAAGACCACTTTCGTCTTATCAGCAACAAATACAAGCAAATCGCCAGCATCTGCGGTTAGTACTTCCTTCAACTGTCCTTGGGCGGACTCATCAAGGAATTTGGCAATTGGTCCTTTCAAAGAACCATCTTCCTCAACTTTGACCCAAGCAAGACCTTTTGCACCATAAATTTTGACAAATTCAGTCAAGGCATCGATATCCTTGCGTGAGAAGTTCGACGCCTGGCCTTTGACGTTGATTGCACTCACACGGCCGCCATTTTGGATGGCATCTTGGAACACTTTGAATTCAGCAGATTTCACCGCTTCTCGTACATCGACAAGCTCCAGTCCGAAACGTGTATCCGGCTTATCGGAGCCGAATCGTTCCATCGCTTCTGCATAAGGCAGGCGTGGGAATGGCACTTGAACGTCTACGTCTTTCACTTCTTTCATGACCCGCTTCATCATCCGCTCCGTCATGTCGATGATATCTTCTGTGGACATGAAACTAGTCTCGATATCGATTTGAGTGAATTCAGGCTGTCGATCCGCGCGCAAATCTTCATCACGGAAGCAGCGGGCAATTTGATAATATTTCTCAAAGCCTGAAATCATCAACAGTTGTTTGAAGAGCTGCGGTGACTGCGGAAGCGCATAGAACTCTCCTGGATGCACACGGCTTGGTACAAGATAGTCACGTGCTCCTTCCGGCGTGCTTTTTGTCAGCATCGGCGTTTCCATCTCGTAAAATTCCTCTTCATTGAGGAAGTTGCGGATAGCCTGTGTCGCCTGATGACGAAGGCGGAATGTTTCCTGCAGCGGCTTTCTGCGCAAATCAAGATAACGATACTTCAAACGTACATCCTCGGATGCATCCACATCATCTTCGATTTGGAACGCTGGACTTTTCGCCTTGTTCAGGATAACTATCTCTTGGGCTACAATTTCGATTTCACCAGTCGTCATGTTCGGATTCTTGGTTGCTTCTTCTCTTTCCACAACCTTACCTGTCACGCTGACGACGAATTCGGAACGGATTTGCTCAGCAATTGCCAATGCTTCTTTGGAAACATCAGGATTAAAAACAGCTTGCACGATTCCAGATCGGTCCCGGATATCAGCAAAGATCAATCCACCTAAATCACGTCGTTTCTGTACCCATCCTTTGATTGTCACTGTCTCGCCTGCATGGCTCGTTCGCAGCTTACCCGCCTTTTGTCTTTCAGTCATCCGCTTTTCCTCCATCCAACTGTTCTTTGATTGCGTCAACAGCTTCTGTGATTGCCACTTCGGTCTGCTGTCCATCTTGCATATTGCGTAAGGAGATGACGCCTTTTGCCAGTTCATCTTCACCGAGTACCACGACGAATTTCGCTTGCTGGCGATCGGCGGCTTTGAATTGCCCCTTCATTTTCTTGCCAAGATAATCTTTATCTGCTGTCAATCCAGCCAAACGCAGCTGATATGTCAGCTTTACTGCTTCTTTTTGGACAGCTCCTTCTCCAAGTGCCACGACATAGACATCTGTCCCTGTTTTGACAGGCAGTTCGATGCCTTCTGCTTCGAGGGCAAACAATAGGCGTTCGATGCTCAATGCAAAACCGATACCTGGAGTTGATGGACCGCCAACTTCTTCGACAAGACCGTTATAACGGCCGCCGCCTGTAAGTGTCGTCAGGGCACCGAAACCTTCTGCATCACTCATGATCTCGAATGCTGTGTGGTTATAATAATCCAAGCCTCTTACCAGATTCGGATCCACTTCATAGGCAATTCCGATTGCATCCAGATTATTTTTGACAGCGTCAAAGTACGCCTTGGATTCTTCGTTAAGATAATCATGAATGGATGGTGCACTTTTCACTTTCGGGTGTTCCCGGTCTTTTTTACAATCAAGAATACGCAATGGGTTCTTTTCAAGACGATTCTGACAGTCACTGCATAGTTCATCTTTGACAGGAGTAAAGTGCTCGATCAAAGCTGTCCGGTGTGCATCGCGGCTTTCTTTATCTCCAAGTGTGTTGATGATCAGTTTCAAAGACTTCAAGCCAAGCTGCTGATAGCCGCTCATTGCCAGGCTGATCACTTCTGCATCGATGGCAGGGTCTTCACTGCCCAATGCTTCGACACCGAATTGAACAAACTGACGCATCCGTCCTTGTTGCGGTCGCTCATAGCGGAACATCGGTCCATAATAGAACAGCTTCGTCGGCTGCTCAGGAAGGCCATACAGCTTATTCTGCACGTATGCGCGGACGACGGACGCCGTTCCTTCCGGTCTGAGCGTCAGGCTGCGGTCACCTTTATCCTTGAATGTATACATTTCCTTCTGCACGATATCCGTGGTTTCCCCTACACCGCGAAGGAACAACTCCGTATGTTCAAAAATCGGCACCCTGATTTCTTTGTAGTTGAATCTGCTTGCCAAATCCGTAAGAACTTGTTCGGCATACTGCCACTTTTCAGATGTACCAGGCAATATATCCTGCGTACCTCTTGGCGCTTTCATCTCCATTTCATAACCTCCTCGACTAATGACCCAATCCCCGGATTCCTAAAAATAACGACAAAAAACCCCCGTCCCTTATAACACAAGGGACGGGAGTTCTTCCCGCGTTGCCACCCTAGTTGGATACAGCTGTATCCCACCTTGGTCAGTTAACGCCTGCTACGTCACTGCCTACTGCGTTGTTCGACAGTGCTCCTAAGGAATGTCTTTCAGTTCGAAGCTGTGCCGGGCGCTTACAGCCTGGGGCGCCTGATCTCTGTCCACAGTGATTTCGACTTACTCTTTCCCTCAATGGATTTCCGGTTTCTTTAGATTGTAATAATAGTACCTGTTTGTAAGAAAGATTGTCAAGATTGTTTTAGCCGTTCTTGTAATTTTTTTCGTTCCGTGCCTGCTGGCGAAGCCTCCATGTCCGGCATAAACGAATCTTCCGCTAGAGAAGCAGGTTCGCCTCTGTGCCGGATAGCATCCAGCCGGGATGCGGCGAATGCATGCTGCTGTGCGTCACTGCCTCGCATACCGATCACACCTTTGTTGATTTATTTCTCAACTAGTATTCACATTCTGCACATTTTCTAAACAAAAAACAAGAAAGCATCATGCTTCCTTGTTTGGCCGATCCGAGCTATCCAAGATGATGGTAACCGGACCTTCATTGATAAGCTGCACATCCATATGTGCGCCGAATTCCCCGGTCTCTACATGGATGCCGGCTTCGATAAGTTTTTGGTTGAATCTTTCATAGAGCCTTTTGGCCACATCGGGTTTTGCTGCGTCAGTAAAACTAGGCCGGCGTCCCTTACGCGTGTCAGCATACAAAGTGAACTGCGAAATGGACAGAATCTCCCCTCCGATTTGCAAAAGAGAT
Organism: Terribacillus jepli; assembly: GCF_047228925.1. Taxonomy (NCBI): domain Bacteria; kingdom Bacillati; phylum Bacillota; class Bacilli; order Caryophanales; family Bacillaceae; genus Terribacillus; species Terribacillus jepli. Next base: position 83,242 of record NZ_JBFEGH010000012.1, read on the forward strand.
TCATTCATTTTCCCGTCTGCATCCTCGAACACGCGAAGATGAATCAGCTTATTCACAATGTAGTCCAAATCTGCATCTGTATCTTCGTGTGTGATACCGACCAGCAGCATGAATCCTTTGCCGATGTTGCCGATAACCTCTCCGCGGACAGTGACAGAGGCTTCCCTTGCAAGCTGTGCTACTACTTTCATCTCGATGGCCCCATTTCATTGCAGCATTCTCGTAACAGTATAAATATCTTTGATTTGTTTGATCCGTTCTACTATTTTCCGTAGATGACCGATATTATGAATCAAGATGGTCAGATGGATTGTCGCCAGCTTATTCCGGTCGGACTTGCCATCGACAGCAGTAATCTGTGTTCGAGTCTCATTGACAGCCTGCAGTACTTCATTCATCAATCCATGTCTGTCAAAGGCTGTAATCTCCAAGTCTACATGATATTGCTTAGAAATAGTTGCATTGTTTTCCCAGTCGACCTGAAGCTTACGCGTCTGCGCATCTTCTGTCTGCATATTCGGACAGTCGGAACGATGGACAGAGACCCCTCTTCCCTTCGTTATATAGCCGACAATTTCGTCACCTGGTACGGGGTTGCAGCATTTAGAAAGGCGAACGAGCATATTATCCACACCCTCGACGCGCACCCCGGAATCCCGCTTGCGGCTTGAAGCAGCAGATTTGGACGCACTTGCCATCTTCGCTGTTTCAATCGTCTTCTCCATCACTTCTTCTTTTTCGTACTGACGGCGCAGGCTTTCGGTCAGTCTAGTCGTGATCTGTGCTGCTGTAATTCCTTGATAACCGACAGCTGCATACATATCTTCTTCGGACGTGAAGTTGAATTTCTCGACTACCTTGCGGAGGTTATCCGGCGTAAATACAAGCTTTAGATCAAAGCCAGATTGTTTCACTTCTTCCTCCACAAGCTCTTTGCCTTTGGCAACATTCTCCTCACGCCGCTGTTTCTTGAAGAACTGTTTGATTTTATTCCGGGCATGGGTGGTCTGTGCCAGCTTAACCCAGTCCTGAGAAGGTCCATAGGAATGCTTGGACGTCATCATTTCCACGATATCGCCATTTTTCAGTTTATACTCCAGCGGCTCCATTTTACCGTTTATCTTCGCTCCGACTGTATGATTTCCTACTTCAGTGTGAACACGATAAGCGAAATCGATCGGTACGGAACCGGAAGGAAGTTCGATGACATCGCCTTTTGGCGTGAATACATAAACCATATCACTGAACAAGTCCAGTTTCAGTGATTCCATGAATTCTTCTGCGTTTTCAGATTCGTTCTGGAAATCAAGTATCTCACGGAACCATGTCAGCTTCTCTTCAAATGATTTCTTTTGCGTACTCGTGTTGAGCTGTTTACCTTCTTTATACGCCCAGTGCGCTGCGATACCGTATTCGGCAATCTCATGCATTTCCTCTGTCCGGATCTGCACCTCGAGCGGATCACCCTTCGGTCCGATGACGGTCGTATGCAAAGATTGATACAGATTGAGCTTCGGCATGGCGATATAGTCCTTGAATCGTCCGGGCATCGGCTTCCAGCATGTATGGATTACACCCAGAACCGCATAACAGTCTTTGATGCTTTTTACGATCACACGAACTGCAAGCAAGTCATATATTTCATTGAACTGCTTATGCTGGTGCTCCATTTTGCGATAAATACTGTATAAGTGCTTCGGCCGTCCGAATATATCCGCATCGATATTGATTTCCCCAAGCTGACTGCGGATTTGATCCATGACGTCACCAATATAGCTTTCCCGTTCTTCACGCTTTTGCTTCATCAAGTGAACGATCCGGTAGTACTGCTGCGGATTCATATAACGGAGTGCTGTATCCTCTAGCTCCCACTTGATCGTACTGATCCCGAGTCTGTGCGCAAGCGGTGCGAATATTTCCAATGTCTCATTGGAAATACGGCGCTGCTTCTCAGGGGAAAGATGCTTCAGCGTACGCATATTATGCAGACGGTCAGCCAGTTTAATCAAGATGACCCGGATATCCTTTGCCATTGCAACGAACATTTTTCGATGATTTTCAGCCTGCTGCGCCTGTTTTGATTTGTATTTGATTTTACCGAGCTTGGATACTCCATCAACGAGCATAGCCACTTCGGCATTGAAGGCCTCTTCCAATTCCTCGACCGTCACAGGTGTATCCTCCACTACGTCGTGCAGGAAGCCACCTGCAATGGTTTCAGCATCGAGTTCCAAGTGGACAAGGATCCCAGCTACCTGAACAGGGTGGATGATGTAGGCTTCACCGGAACGGCGGAATTGCCCTTCATGCGCTTTTTCGGCGAACTCATACGCTTTCCGGATAAAAGCAACATGCTCGTCCGATAGATATCGGGCTGCTTCTTGAATGACCTCTTCGGCCGTTAGAACTTTTTCCTTTGGCATCTCTTTAGCTAAACTCCTTCTCATCGTCTGCATAAGCGACGAGGGTTCTAAACTGTCACATGTTATTTTTATTAGCTTAACAAATATCCAATCTATTCGACAAGTATCTGTTTTTAAAATGAAACAAAGAGTGCCCCGAATGAGGCACTCTGATTCCATCCGATATTATTCGTAGCTTGTAAGTGTCAGCACTTCATAGCCATCCAGCTTTTCTCTGCCGTCAAGATATGCCAGTTCGACAAAGAACGCACAGCCGACTACGATTCCGCCCAGCTGTTCAACAAGCTTGATTGTCGCTTCGATTGTACCGCCAGTTGCAAGCAGGTCATCCGTAATAAGGACACGCTGGCCTGGTTTGATTGCATCTTTGTGGATTGTCAGCACATTCTCGCCGTATTCAAGTCCGTAAGCCACCTTGATGACTTCACGAGGCAGCTTGCCTTCTTTGCGGACGGGAGCAAAGCCGATATCCAGTGCATATGATACAGGGCATCCTACGATGAAGCCGCGCGCTTCGGGACCGACGATCAAATCCACATCTTTATCTTTAGCGAATTCCACGATTTCATTTACTGCAGATTTATAAGCCGGACCATTATCCATCAATGTAGTGATATCCTTGAATTTGATACCTGGTTTCGGCCAGTCCTCAACGACTGTAATATATTGTTTATAATCCATTTACTGCTTCCTCCTCGATAACTTCCCCGCGTTCCAGTACGCGTTCCAGCCACGCTTTCAATTCCTTATAGCCGGAATAATATAAGATCTTCTCGACTTCTATCGCTTCCTTCAATCCCTGGTAGACTTCAGAGTCAGCCAGATCACGCTTGGAAGGATTTGGGTTGATTGAAATTTGATCCTTATCTAGTTTAACAAATTCGAGCTCAAAAAACACGTCGGAAATAAACTTCGTCCTCTCCGGACTCCAGCCCCGGCTGTTTTTCAAATAATCCTCAAGCTGACGGTAAGCAATCGTTTTTTGCTTCAGCAGGATCGCATAGAATAGCTTGAATTGCTCACGATCCGGAAACCCTTGGAGATAGGCATTCTCCTTCACATCATAGCAGGCATAAATGAGATCTGGCTGTAAATTCCGGAGTACAAAAGAAATATCCTCCAACTTGCGGGGAAGATCGGCTAATATGACTGCCTTTATATTGCCAGCTGCATTTGTCAGGCCTTCCGTTTCGTAATCCAAGATCCGAATCTTCTCAGATAGCCATCCAAGTTCCGTATTCGGCCGAAAACGGATGACAGCAGTTTCCTCTTCCGTCTTTATCCGAAACCCTTTTTGCAACTGCTTGCTTCCTCTGTGATCAAGTAGCTGCCAGTTTCGTATTGCTACATCTTCAATCAATATCTGAGGTTTTTGTCTGCCATTCCATTCGTTGATCGATAATTCACCGACCGCTTCCATTTCATCCATCGGTGTCAGGAACGGATAAAGATCGCCTTGCCCGAAGCATACGCCATCCAACTGGACCGTTTCCTCAGCAAAAACGAATTTCAAATGATTCTTATTCGCTCCGATAAGCTTGACTTCGCGCATTCGGGTAGTAAGTTTGACGAGTGGCTTTGGATTTTGCATTCCGAATGGCGATAACTGGGCGATGTCGCGGATCAAATCGACCGACACATCCCCGACATTCACCGACAAATCAATAGCCAGCGTTTGCTTGAAATCTTCCTCGGTCAGTGATTCTGCTGCCATTTGATTCAATTGCTTTCGCAGCTTGTCCACTTGTTCAAGCTCCAAGGTCATTCCGGCAGCCTGTGCATGTCCGCCAAAAGCAAGAAAGTGATCACGCACCTGCATGCAGTGGTGGAATAAATCAAAAGCATCAATACTGCGAGCGGAGCCTTTTGCTGTGCCTTTGTCCGGATGGATGGCAAGCACGATCGCCGGCCTATCAAATGTCCTGACCAGTTTAGAAGCTACAATTCCCAGCACCCCTTCATTCCAGCCTTCCTTTGCTACAACGATGACATGGCTGCTATCTTCTTTCGGCTGTTCCTTTACCATCGCTTCTGCTTCTTTCGCAATTTTAGCCACGATATTCTGCCGCTCCGTGTTAAGTGACTGGATTTCTTCCGCCATTCCCGCTGCTTCTTCATACGAGGCAGCGAGGAGCAATTCAACAGCAAGGTCAGCATCTTGCAAGCGGCCGACAGCATTGATGCGCGGTCCGATTTTAAAAGCGATATCTTCCTCGGTTACGATACCATCCAGACCACAGCTATCCTTCAAAGCTTGTATGCCTGGTCGCATGGACGATGCGATTGCCTTCAAGCCTTCTGCAGCCAGTACCCTGTTTTCATCAACTAGCGGAACCAAATCAGCAATCGTACCAATGACGACGAGATCAAGCAGCTGCTTCGGGAAATAACCAAGTAAGTAATGAGCCAGCTTGAAAGCGACACCTACACCGGCCAGCTCATGAAAAGGATAGTCCGGCGAACATTTAGGATGTACAACTGCCAAGCAGTCCGGCACCGTTTCCTGCACTTCATGGTGATCGGTGATGATAAGATCGATCCCAATCTGTTTCGCTATGTCTGCTTCATGGTGTGCAGCAATACCTGTATCGACTGTCACGATCAAATGGTATCCATTGTCCTTTGCCGCTCGAAAAGCCGCTTCATTCGGGCCATAACCTTCCGTGAATCGGTTCGGTATATAATAGTCACAGTCAGCTCCCAGTTCCCGCAATGCTTCCAGCAGGACTACAGTGGAAGAAACTCCGTCTGCATCATAATCTCCGAATACCAGTATCTTTTCGTTCTGCTCCACAGCGGCATGTATCCGTTCAGCTGCAGCATCTATATCATGTAACCGTTCCGGGCTATGTAGGTCCTCCAGAGACGGATGAAGGAACCGTTGTGCAGCCTCTGCCGTTGTTATTCCGCGCTGTATGAGCAGCTGCTCCACAAGCGGAGAAACACCGAAGCCCGCCGGCGTGTGAGCTGAAGGGCTGCTGCTATTATCCTTCCATCTCATTCTGCTTTCCAACATAAAAAAGACCCCCTAACCAAGCTATTATACTAGAGCCTGGTCAAGGGAGCAATCGATTATTGCCTGTATTCATCTCTCATTCTTTCGGATGTAGGGTACGTATTCGTCGTCGGATCGGAAATATTCGTTGTGGTCCGTTCCGGCTCCTTATGTCCCTGCTCCGCACGTTTTTCTTGCATTTCCGTTATCTCAGCAGTTTTTTTATCATTATCCTTACGTAAAGCGCGTACTTCCCTATTTAGCTTGAACATACGCAACCCTCCTACAGATGCTGTAATCAAGACGCCCATCAAAACGGAGAACAGAATGATCAGGATTAGCGGTGCTGAACCTGTACCAAATAGATAGTCCACCTGCACACTGTCTACGTTGATAACTGCGAATATTGCGATTAGTACTGCAAAGATGACTGCTAAAATGATATACCATTGTGCCTTCATGTGCTGACTCCTTTCCAATGCGGCTACTCTATACATTCCCCATTTCCAAAAAAATAACCCCCGTATTCACTACGGGGGTCGTGTCATCAGACTTGCGGTCCTTCGATTTTCTTTTTCTCTTCATGGATGATTGGATTCTTTTCGATATTTCTACCGCGCCATACAAGCCATAGCTGTGCAGCGATAAAGAGGGAAGAATACGTTCCTGCAGCCAACCCGATTACAAGGGCAATCGAGAAGTTCGTGATCGAAGCAGCACCGAATATCCAAAGGATGATCGCTGCGACGATTACCGTCAAGACAGTGTTCACGCTTCGTACGAGTGTTTGCAGCAAACTATCGTTGACGATTTTTGCCAGTTCATCAAACGTCTTAACTTTCCTTTTGATCCGGATATTCTCTTTTATCCTGTCGAACGTTACTATCGTATCGTTGATGGAATAACCGATGATCGTCAAAATGGCAGCAATGATGGTGATATCGAATTCCAATCTGGTGATACTGAATATCGCCAGGATGAAGAAAGCATCATGCAGCAAGGAAATGATTGCCGCTACAGCAAATTTGAATTCGAAGCGGATAGTCGCATAGAGAACGATACCGATCGAAGCGAAAATGACTGCATATAAAGCGTTTTTCGCCAGTTCCTTACCAATGACCGGAGATACTGTGCTTATGCTTGGAGCATCTCCATATTCATCCTGGATACTGCTCTTCAGTTCGTTCTCTTCATTTTTGGTAAGTGTATCTTCAAGTCGGACGGAGGCGTGTTTGCCATCAGCTGAAAGCTGCGTTTCCCTCGACTCGAAGCCAAAGTCGTCCATCTTCTGCTCTACTTGTTCTGTCGTCAGAGCTTGGTTCGAATCGAATTCCACACGTGATCCGCTCGTAAAATCGATACCAAGATTCAGCTTAAATATACTCAAGCAGATGATCCCAGCAATCGTCAGCGCGATGGAGAAAGCAAAATAAGCCTTTCTGTGTTTGACCAGGTTCAGCTTCAAGCCATAGAAAGTGACTTCACGTTCCCCTTTGTCATTCAGTTTGCGGATATTTTTCTTCGATACCCCGAACCAGCCTGGTTTCTTATCGAACGCACGGCTTTTCACCATCAAACTGAGCAAGGCACGTGATCCATATACCGCTGTGATGAAGCTTAACAAAATACTGATGATTAACGTCGTTGCAAAACCTTTGATGGAGCTCGTACCGAAAATGAACAGGACGATACCCGCAATCATCGTAGTCAAGTTGGCATCGATAATTGTTGCCAATGAGTTTTTGTTACCAGCTTTATATGCAGCTTTAAGTGACTTGCCGGTTTTCAGTTCATCTTTTATCCGTTCGTATGTGATGATGTTGGCATCTACAGCCATCCCCACTCCCAGAATTAAGGCTGCAATGCCTGGAAGCGTCAGAACGACTCCAAGCAAATCAAATACAAGTATGTTCAAGTAAGCAAAAACTGCCAATGTGATGGATGCAATCAAACCTGGAAGTCTGTAATATACGATCATGAACAGTAAAATGAGAGCGAAGGCGATATATCCTGCCAACATCGTCTGATCCAGTGCTTCCTGACCGAATTGTGCTCCGACTGAGTTGGAATACACTTCTTCCATTTTTACTGGCAATGACCCAGCGTTCAAGAGATCGGCAAGCTCCTGCGCACTTTCAACGGTGAAATTACCTTCAATCTGAACTGATTTACTATTGATAGTCTGCGAAACTGCTGGAGCAGAAATGAACTTTTGTTCATCCTCAGGTTTTTGTGCTTCCTCTTCATAGGAATCCCCATCTTCATAATCCAGCCAAATGACCAGCCTGTTCTCTGGGTACGCGCGCTGTGAGAGTTCACTTGTCACTTCACCGAATTTGGAAGCATCTTTCATCTCCACTGTGACTAGCGGCTGATTCGTTTGCGGGTCGAATGCCTGCTTTGCACTGCCCGCCTCGATATCCGTACCATTCAGATACTCTTTATTTTCCGTATCGCGGAATGATAAATTGGCAGTCGTCGATAGCATTTCACGAGCCTGATCCTGATCTTTCACCCCTGCAAGCTGCACGCGGATCCGGTTCGGCTGCTCGATATCGATGCTTGTCTCACTGACACCCAGGGAATCGACACGCTCGTTTAACGCCTGCGCTGTGGCATTTAGCGTTGCCGTGTCCACTTTGTCTCCTTCTTCCAGCGGACTAACTTCATAAAGTACCTCGAATCCTCCCTGCAGATCGAGTCCTAAATTCAAATCATTTGCGATTCCTTTAACCGTCGTTCCCATTGCTCCCAAAAGCAATAAGACGATCAAAAAGAAGGCAACGATTCTGCCTCTTTTCACCATGATGCAACTGCCTCCCATGTTCCGTCAAAACGAAACCTAAAATACTGCAGATAATCATCTGCAAAATAGCATGTATGTACTGCTGTGCCCATCCGCCAAATACTCACATAGTATAGAGAAGACAAGCCAGCACTGTCAACTTTTCCTATATCAGGACTGACCATTGATGGCAGCGATTGACGCCATCAGATCCTCATCTTCTTCGTACACCGACATCGTCAAGTAACCCATATACACCGATACACTCAGCTGCATGATATCCGCCACCACTTCATATAAACGTTTCGGCTTGTCTGTCTCTTTCTTCCATACTTTTTTCTCCATACAGCTCCAAATATCTGCAGCAGATGCTTTATCATAACCGAGCAGATGAAATTCTTCCTTTTTACTGATCACGGCTGGCATCACTTCCGACTTCCATTCGTTCACTGTTTTCGATTCGAACACAAATTTCTACCTCCTAAAACAACTTGCCTCGGTTCTGTTCAGGCTAGTCATGCTTGGCCATATCTCATGCATACATTTAATTGTAGCCGAAAAACAATTATTTGAGAAGGCAGGTTGTCGATGTGACGAAGCAGACTTTCCTAAAAGGGGCACTCATTCTGATTGCTGCCAGCTTGATCACTCGATTCCTTGGATTCGTGAACCGGATTGTCGTTGCACGTGTCATGGGAGAAGAGGGGGTCGGTTTATACATGATGGCGATGCCGACGTTGTTTCTAGCAACTGCCATCACACAGTTTGGTCTGCCCACAGCTATTTCCAAACGAGTAGCAGAAGCAGATGTGCGCGGAGACAACGACCAAATCAAAAAAATCGTTGTCGTTTCTTTGACGGTGACACTCAGCATCAGCATTGCATTTGTCGGCCTTCTTTACTTTGCAGCCCCGTATCTTGCGGACAAGCTGCTCAAGGATGTACGGGTCATTTACCCGATGCTGGCAATCGGTCCTATCATACCGATATTGGCCGTTGCTTCTGTACTGCGAGGGTATTTTCAAGGAAAGCAGAACATGAAGCCACAAAGCTTCTCACAAGTGATCGAACAGATTGTCCGGATCAGCTGTACGGTTTTCCTTGTGAAATTTTTTCTGCCTTACGGAGTTGAATTTGCAGCTTTGGGTGCGATGATAGCTGTCATCATCGGGGAGTTCGTTTCATTGCTGTATATGCTGCACCAATTCAAACGAAAGAAGTCCGTTAAAATACGGTTTCAATTCGTCACCGCCCTAAAAGGGGGCAAGCAGACTTTGGAGCGTTTGCTTTCCATTGCACTGCCTGCAACAGGCAGCAGGCTCATTGCCAGCGGCACCCATTTCCTGGAACCGATACTAACCGCCCAAAGCCTGGCTTTGGCCGGCGTAGGAACGGCATTGGCAACAAGGCAATATGGAGAACTGACAGGCTATGCACTGCCTCTATTGTTCCTGCCGACATTCATTACAAACTCGTTGGCAACTGCACTGCTGCCATCCATCAGCGAGGCAAACGAACAGAATCGACACCAATTCGTCCATTACCGGATTCATCAGGCCATCCGGCTCAGCTTCGCCTCAGGTGCAATCGCAACGGTAGTCCTGACAGTGTTCGCCGGACCGATCTTGCATTACATGTATGGGAGTGAAAGTGCAGAGCGGTTCATCCTGCTGATGGCACCTTTTTATATCATGATGTACATCCAGACGCCGTTAAGCACCGCACTGCAGGCATTGGATGCGGCCAAAGCAGCGATGTGGAATACAATCATCGGTGCAGGCGTCAAAATTGTCCTGCTTGTCTCCTTGGCTTCCAATGCTAAATTCGGCATCATCGGGCTCGCAATCAGTATGATAGTCACAGTGGTTTTGATCACTTTATTGCATTTACTCTCATTAGCACGCGTTGCCGGCTTCCGTCTGACGCTGAAGGAAATCGCTCAAATGCTCGGTCTGTTGGCATTGACAACTTTTACCGCGCAACTGTTGAAGGGTATATTCCTTGATTCACTTTATGAGCTGCCGGCATTCCTATTATTACTGCTTATCCTTCTTTTTCTCTATCTCTTGTTTATGCTCAGTTTCGGGTTCATTACAAAAGCGGAAATAGAGCAATTTCTATCGAAAAGAAAAAAATGATCAGCGCTCATCTTTACGATCGATATACCAATCGTGATTTTTATCAAATGTACAATACGAAATAGAATGGAGATCAGGATGGCCATGACGTTTCATTTGACTGCGAAGCCAAGGCTCTGACTTGCCAAGTTCATCCAATGCTTCTTTCTGAATTTCACCATCGATGATCAGTGCTGACACAAAGCCGCTGCTTCCGTCAGCAGTATCTTTTTTTTCGAACACAGAAAGTTCACCAGATGTTTCCAGAATAGCAAAATCCACATCCTGTACACTTTTTGTTCCTTTTTCACGCAGCTGCTGCTGCAAATCGGAAAAACTGTAACGCTGTCTGCGCATCTGATGCTCGTCGATCCGTCCTCTATTGATGATGATGGAAGGCTTTCCTTCCATCAAATTACGCAATTTGGGAAATTTAAGAGATAGAAATGCAGTACTTCGCTGGATGATTAAAAGAATGATCATTGGAACGATAAAATGAAGCAGATGACTGCTTGGATCCTCAATGGAGAATACAGCTATTTCTGCCAGCATTAAATAAACGACCAGATCGATGATGCTCAGTTCTCCAATTTCCCGTTTCCCCATGAGACGGAAAATGATGACGATGATAATGTAGGAAAGGAGCGTCCTTCCAATAATCGACCATTCCAAAGTATCCAGCAAAACGTCCGCCTCCTTTTTTGATTTATTTTGGGCAACGAGTCAGGTTCTATACGTTCTGAATCGAAATGGACATGCATACAGTAGCCATATAGACATGCTGGAGGGATCTTTGTGAAAAAAAATGTACATGCAATATTGTATGGATGGATTACCGTTTTCGCGCTTCTATTATTCATCAGCTTTACATTAGCATTACTGCTGCGTTTCACGGAGTTTGGTGAAGGGATGCTGGACTGGACAACACTTGGTGCAGGTATCCTTAGTCTATTCATCGGCGGTTTGATTGCTGGGGTGAAAGGTGAAGATAAAGGCTGGCTGCTTGGCGGCATGACTGCGATAGGCTTTTCCCTTTTCATCCTCCTCTATCAATACCTTGGCTATCAGGTAGGCTTTTCGGGAACACAGCTGCTCACGCATGGCGGGTTTCTGGTGGCAGCCCTTGCCGGGGGCATGATTGGTGTCAATATTAAAACGAGCACATAAAAAGACAGGAGAAAAATCTCCTGTCTTTATTTTTACGCTTCTGAAGGTTTGATGTCACGAATCGCATTGCGATCGAACGTCAACTTACTGCCGTCATCCGTAGTAAGGACTACAGATGCCTCGTCTATCGCATGCACCTGCCCATGTAAACCACCGATGGTAACGATGCTGTCTCCCTTTTTCAAGTTAGCCTGCATTTCTCTAACCTGCTTTTGACGCTTCTGCTGCGGACGAATCAACAGGAAGTAGAAAATAACAAACATTAATACAATAAGTATTAAACTTTGAACATTCATTTACTGCTCCCCCTTTCTAGAAATTCTTCGCATTCGGCTTGTTGAAACCATAACTCTCGAAGAATTCATCTCGAAAATCGCCAAGCCGATCTTCTTTGATCGCCTCTCGTACTTTCCTCATCAATTCTATCAGAAAATGCAAGTTATGGTAAGTAGTAAGCCTAAATCCGAAAGTTTCGTTGCATTTGATCAGATGGCGAATGTAAGCGCGTGAATAATTCTTGCATACCTTACAGTCACAGTTCTCATCAATCGGTCCAAAATCACGGGCATATTGTGCATTGCGGACAACAAGACGGCCTTTGGAAGTCATACATGTCCCATTGCGGGCAATCCGGGTCGGAAGCACACAATCGAACATATCGATACCACGGATTGCGCCGTCGATCAAGGAATCTGGTGAACCTACACCCATCAAGTAGCGCGGTTTATCCTGCGGCAGCCATGGAGTGGTGAATTCCAACACACGGTTCATGACGTCCTTCGGTTCGCCTACGGACAGACCGCCCACCGCATAGCCAGGGAAGTCCATACTGACAAGATCCTGCGCACTCTGCTTGCGAAGATCCTCAAACTCCCCGCCTTGCACGATTCCGAAGAGACCTTGTACATCCGGACGGGCATGCGCAGTCAAGCAACGTTCCGCCCATCGGCTTGTCCGTTCCACTGATGCCTTCATATAATCATAAGTAGCCGGATACGGCGGACATTCATCGAATGCCATCATGATATCACTGCCTAGCGCGTTTTGGATTTCCATCGCTTTCTCTGGAGAAAGGAATAGCTTTTCCCCGCTGATGTGATTACGGAAATGCACGCCTTCTTCCCGGATATCACGGAGATCACTCAGACTGAATACTTGGAAGCCGCCGGAATCGGTCAGGATAGCACCATCCCAGTTCATGAATTTATGCAAGCCGCCCGCTTCACGAATAATCTCATGCCCTGGACGAAGCCAAAGATGATAGGTGTTTGATAGAATAATATTCGCGTTAAGTTCGGTTAATTCCTCCGGACTCATCGTCTTTACCGTTGCCAGTGTCCCTACCGGCATGAAAGTAGGCGTCTCGAAGCTACCATGCGGCGTATGTACGATACCGAGCCGTGCGCCTGTTTGCTTATCTTGTTTGATGAATTCATAACGAATTGCCATATTATAGTAGTTCCCTTTCTATTCTCAATCTATACGAGCAGCATTGCATCACCGAAGCTGAAGAAACGATACCGTTCTTTTACAGCTGTCCGGTATGCATCCAGGATGAAGTCCCGGCCTGCAAATGCACTGACAAGCATGATCAATGTGGATTTCGGCAGATGGAAGTTGGTAATCAATCCATCGATGGCACGATACGTGAATCCAGGATATATGAAAATATCCGTCCACCCACTTGCTGCGACGAATTTTCCATCATTGTCACGTGCGATCGTTTCCAATGTACGTGTGGAGGTCGTCCCGACAGAAATGATCCGTCCCCCGGCTTCACGGATCCGAGTCAGCTGATTTGCCGTTTCCTGCGACATTTGATAAAACTCGGAATGCATCTCATGTTCTTCAATCGATTCCACACTGACGGGACGGAAAGTTCCCAATCCAACATGAAGTGTGATGAATGCAATCTCTACACCTTTTTCCTGAAGACCCGCAAGCAATTCTTTCGTGAAATGCAATCCAGCTGTCGGAGCGGCTGCAGAGCCTTTTTCCTTGGCATAAACAGTCTGATAGCGCTCTTGGTCGGGAAGCTGTTCTTTGATATATGGAGGCAGCGGCATTTCACCAAGCTGCTCTAACACTTCATAGAAAATACCATCATAACGGAACTCGATGATTCGTCCGCCATGCTCCAGCAACTCCGTACAAACAGCTGTCAGTTTGCCATCACCAAAGGAAAGCTCGGTACCGACTTTAACTTTCTTGGCCGGTTTGACCAAAACTTCCCAGCTGTCCCCTTCCACTTGCTTGAGCAAGAGGATCTCCACTTTGGCCTGCGTGTCTTTTTTGATGCCATACAACCGCGCGGGCAATACACGTGTATCGTTGAGGACAAGACAGTCCCCAGGGTTGAGATAGTCACCGATATCGGCAAAATGACGGTGCTCCATAGTACCCGCTTCCTTATTCAATACAAGCAGCCTTGACGCTGTCCGATCTTGAAGCGGCGTCTGGGCGATCAGTTCTTCTGGTAAATGAAAATCATAATCCTGTATATCCATACCTGTTAACTCCTAGTCTGTATCAGCGAAATTTGTTGAATAGGAACATGATTAGCGACAGTACGATACTTACGACAATCGATGTGACGATCGGAAAGTAGACTGTCGTGTTCCCTTTCTTAAAGACGATATCTCCCGGCAGTCTGCCAATGAGCGACATGATGATGCCGATCACTATACATACAACGCCTATAAGAATAAAGATTTTTCCCATGCCGGTCAAGTGCTTGGCACCTCCCGGTTGAAATGGGCATAAGCGAGCGGGGTGACAACCCGGCCGCGCGGTGTGCGCTGGATGAACCCGATCTGCAAGAGATATGGCTCGTACACATCTTCTATCGTCTGGGATTCCTCTCCGATCGTCGCACTGATCGTATCGAGCCCGACCGGTCCACCGCGGAAATGGTCCATGATGGTCGTCAAGAGCTTATGATCGATGTGATCAAGACCTTTTTCATCTACCTGCAGCTGATTGAGTGCTGCATGAGTTGTATCCTGTGTAATGCGGTCTTCTCCTTTGACCTGGGAAATATCGCGGACCCGCTTCAGCAGGCGGTTGGCAATCCGCGGCGTTCCCCTCGAACGCAATGCGACCTCTATGGCAGCGGACGGTTCGATCTCAACATCGAAAATAAGGGCTGTCCGTTCCACGATGCTTGCCAAATCTTCCGTATTATAAAATTCAAGGCGGCTCAGCACGCCAAAGCGATCCCTTAAAGGAGCAGATAATAAGCCAGCGCGCGTTGTGGCGCCAACCAATGTGAACGGAGGTAAATCCAAACGGACACTGCGGGCACTTGGTCCAGTCCCGATGACAATGTCCAGGCAGAAATCCTCCATGGCCGGGTACAGTATTTCTTCGACCGCACGCGGCAGACGGTGGATTTCATCGATGAACAGCACATCTCCTGCTTCCAGAGAACTCAGTATCGCTGCCAAATCTCCGGCTTTCTCGATCGCCGGTCCGCTTGTCGCCCGAAACGAAACACCCATCTCATTGGCGATGATCGAAGCCATTGTCGTCTTCCCTAAACCAGGAGGTCCGTAAAGCAATACATGGTCAAGCGGCTCATCCCGCATCTTCGCAGCCTCGATGAAAATCGCCAGGTTCTCCTTTGCCTTATGCTGGCCGATGTATTGTTTCAATGTGCTCGGGCGCAAACTGAGCTCGATCACTTCGTCTTCCTGCTTCAATTCATTCGTAATCATGCGATCTTCCATCTTCGTACTCCTTTATTTCTTTTGACTTAACAAAGCCAAGCCTTTCTTGATCAAGTAGTCGGCACTGTCACTGTCTTCCTTTTTAAGCTGCGGCAAAATAGCCTTGATCTCGCGTTCCTGATAACCAAGTGCCCGCATCGCATCTTCTGCATCCTCCAGAGCAATGCGTTTCTTTGCTGTATTGCTTTGTGTTCCTGCAGATGCCTCGATTGCTGTGAGCGAAACCATATAGACCAGCTTGCCCTTCAGATCGAGTATCATCTGACGCGCTGTCTTCTTACCGACACCTTGGAAGCTTGTCAGGAATTTATCATCTTCTCTCTCAATGGCAGCCACGAACTCCTCGACATTGACACCAGCAAGAATCTGCAAGGCATTCTTAGGTCCTATACCTGATACCCCGAGCAGTTTTTGAAATAAGAATTTGTCCTCTGTATTTTTAAACCCGAATAAAGTCTGGGCGTCCTCTCGTACATAATGATATGTATGGACAAGTGCCTCCTTTCCTTCTTCCATTTGGAATTGAAAAGGATTCGGGCAAATGACTTCATATCCTACACCATGTGCTTCCACAAGCACTGCTTCATCTGTAATTCCAGTAATCTTGCCTTTGACATACGCTATCATGCTGCTTCTCTCCTACCTGAATCAATAACTTCTTCCTAGTTTACCACACAAGCGTATGTTCGTATAAGATTAAAGGCGAAAAACAAGAAAAGGACCCCTCCTTTTCAGGAAAGATCCTATTAGCTTGGCAGTGCTTCTATATCATTTTTGGAACGGAATGTTTCCAGGACATCTTCATAGACTTCTTTGGATTGAATCCTGATCCCTTCTTTCAGCTGTTGGGCTTGATGGCTTTCCAATTTGCCCTTATTTATCTGGTAAAAAGACTGGACGGCCTGCTGATCGATCGGACGGCCTTCGAAAATCGTCAGCTTTCCTTTATAAATTCCAAAATAGCCATTCTTCTTCAAAGCCGGTGAGATATCCATCACTTCCTGTTTAAACACAACTTGTCCTTCTGTCTGTGAAACAAGCTGCCAGTCATGGTAGGTGGACCAGAAATCTTCCATCGCATAGATTTTCTCTCTATGGGTCACCACTGTCTGCTTGCCATCAATATATTGACGCTGTAATACGACCTTCACTTCCACCGGATCCGCTGCTTGTACTGTCATGATTGGAACGATTAAAAGGAAAAGCATGCAAAAGACTAAGAAACGCCTCATGACCTCCCACTCCTATTCCATTTCTTTTCCTTCATTTTTTCCTATTGACAGTTCTTTATCCGATTTTTTTCAAAAAAAATTCATTTGACCCACACTTTTTAGGTTTTGCTTTCGATTATATGTGGTAATGGATTAGAAAGTTATAGACAAAGGCGGGATAAAAGTGAGGAACGATGCGCAGCAAAAGTACCTTCACTATGTGGAAGCGAAAAGCGAAGCAAATATGGCGAGCGTTTTCTCAGAAGAAAAAGCGACCCTGATACTTAGAAATCACATACAACACGCCGGATTGTCCAAAGCAGAAGTTCTTGCAATGGAAGATAAGTATCGCCAGGATATGCATCGTATTTTTGAGGAACATGGTATATTATAAATGAAAGCCCCTTCAACGGAAAAAGGGGCTTTTTTTATGTTATTTATTATCCTGTTCATCTCCCGGCAGATCTTGGGCAGGAGAAGGCTCATAGAAGTCGGAAAGCGGTGGCTGTACACCGTAAGGATCTCTGTACTCAGGCTGCACTTGTGGATACTGTGATACTGCAAAAGGTATATCCGGGCCGCAACAGGAGCGCATTGGTGTTTGCGGATAAGGATATGGCATTGCTTGATTTGTCAGTATAGGGGCTTGGTGATTGCCATCGTAGCGGGAGCCAAAAGGTGCCCCCGTCTGCTGGCCCCCTTGCATTTGCTGACCTGGCTGACCTCCCTGCATCCAGTCTCCTTGATGCTGCTGGCCTGGCTGACCTCCTTGCATCCAGTCTCCTTGATACTGCTGGCCTCCCTGCATCCAGTTTCCTTGATACTGCTGACCTGGCTGGCCTCCTTGCATCCAGTCTCCTTGATACTGCTGGCCTGGCTGGCCTCCTTGCATCCAGTCTCCTTGATACTGCTGGCCTGGCTGGCCTCCTTGCATCCAGTCTCCCTGATACTGCTGGCCTGGCTGGCCTCCTTGCATCCAGTCTCCCTGATGCTGCTGGCCTGACTGGCCTCCTTGCATCGGCATGTTTCCATATGGAGACTGCGGTAAAAGCCAACTTCCATTCATCGGCTGCTGATAGGATGGGTGGCCTTGCATTTGCTGACCGTGTCCCCAACCCGTGCTTGGCTGTGTCGACGGCTGCGTAGGAAGTGCTCCTGCATAACCTTGATTTTGCTGCGTAGTCGGATATGCGCCGCCATCTTGACCTGGCATGGAAATCTGCGGCATCTGAGGCATGATAGGATATGGGGCAGCAGACATATCATCCTCCTGGATTGCTGGTGTGTCATGGAATGTTGGAGCTGGTGTTTGCTGCCCTGTATTCGCTTGGGTCCCAGTTCCTGCTTCAGAGCGGATAACCGCTTCTTTTTCTATTGCTTTTGTTGTCGTCGGTATTTTCAACTTCATACCTGGTACTGCCAATTCCGGCTCACGAATATGCCTGTTCATTTCCCGCAATTCATCAAAGCTGACACCATATTTACTTGCGATACTCCACATCGTGTCGCCTTTTTGCACAATATGAATCTTCAAATCTGAAACTCCCCTTTCATGAACTCACGCATTACTCCATCATCTTATGCATCAAATTCCAAAAGGTTGAAATAGAAAAAGCCGACACGTCATAAATTTGCGCCGGCTTTTTCCTTATATTGGTGAATCGGATAGCTTCCGAGTACCGTAAGATCGCAGCCTAATGCTGCAAGTTCTTGCTGGACTCCTTGAAACAGAATATCTTCCGCTTCACAAGACACATCCATGATGAAGAAATAATTACCCAATCCTGTTTTCATCGGTCTGGATTCGATCTTCGACATATTGATCTTCCGCCACGCAAAAGCTGCCAATACTTGGTGCAGGGCTCCTGCATAATCGTGCGGAAGGGTGACGTATAATGACGTTTTTCTCTGGTCCCCGGAACCTATTGTCAGCGGGATATTGGTCTTTTGTTTTGCCAAGACGAAAAAACGTGTATGATTGTTCGCATAATCATGGATATCTTCTTGCAATATAGTCAGACCGAATTCCTTGGCAGCTAGTTCATTGCCGATTGCTGCAGCAGGCTCCTCCATTGCAGCAACCATCTCCGCTGCGGTACCCGTTGAAGATGTTGCATGGGTAGTTGCTTGCGGAAGCTGCGTATGCAAGAATTGATGACATTGCGCAATTGCATGACTATGGGAATACACCGCTTCTATGTCATGTAACGCAAGCTTCTTATTCGTCAACAAATGCTGCCGAATCGGAATGACAATTTCCCCGATAATTGGCAGTTTTACTTGGTGAATCAAATAGTCCATCGTAATCGGGACTGTACCT
This sequence comes from Terribacillus jepli, assembly GCF_047228925.1. Lineage (NCBI taxonomy): Bacteria > Bacillati > Bacillota > Bacilli > Caryophanales > Bacillaceae > Terribacillus > Terribacillus jepli. Next base: position 101,988 of record NZ_JBFEGH010000012.1, read on the forward strand.
TCGATTGTATTTTCGACTGGAACGACACAATAATCCATTTCCCCATTCGCCACAGCATCCATGCATTGCGGAATCGTCGCATAGCTGTATGCTTCTTCATCAGGGAACAAAGCATCGACTGCCATTTTCGTAAACGTTCCCTTTGGTCCTAGATAACTGATCTTCATCTTCATCTGCTCCCTTGCCTAAGCTTCCGAACTCAAAATCTCCACTTTATCTACATACTCCAATGCACGAAGTTCATCCAGCAATGACTGGATATCGGCATGCATGCCAGACGTATTCAATGATATGGTCACATTGGCTCTTCCTTGCAAGGGAATCGTCTGGTGAATCGTCAGGATATTCCCACCTGATCTGGCTACGATGGCCAATAACTCCGAAAGCGTACCTGTCCGGTCCTCCAAATGGAAGAAGAGCGTGATCATCCGCTGCTTCACCATGGCCCGGAACGGAAACACTGCATCCCTATATTTATAGAACACACTGCGGGAAAGGTCGACTTGCTGCACGGCATCGAAAACTGAAGCAACCTTATTGCGCTCCAGCAGTTCCTTCGCCTGCAGTGTCTTTTTCATCGATTCCGGCAGTACATCACTGCGTACGAGATAAAATTGTTCTTCCTTCTCTGCCATGCTCTCCCCACCTTGGCTCACACTGAATCAATCGATAAATTCGAATTCATATTCCAATAGACGGATTACATCGCCATCTTTGGCTCCGCGCTTACGCAATGCTTCATCCACGCCCATAGCACGCATCTGTCTGGCAAAACGTCTTGCCGCTTCATCTCGATTGAAGTCCGTCATCTTAAACAGCTTTTCAATCGGTTCCCCATATAAGACATAAGCTCCATCCGGATCTCGTGTGATTTCGAACGGCTTCTCCGATTCCTCGAAACGATAGACGACACGTTCTGTCTGATCCTCTACCGGTTTTTCGATTTTCGGAATCTCGTCCAGTTTGTCTGCGATGGCATACAGGACATCCTGAAGTCCATCACGGGTAATGGCAGATATCGGGAACACTTCGATTCCTTCGGGGATTTTCTCCTTGAAAACAACCAAATTCTCTTCCGCTTCCGGAATATCCATCTTATTGGCGATGATGATCTGTGGGCGTGATGGCAGATCCTCATTATATTCTTCGAGTTCTTTATTGATGGTCACATAATCATCATACGGATCCCGCCCTTCTGTCGATGCCATGTCAATCACATGAACGATGACACGAGTCCGCTCGACGTGACGCAGGAACTGGTGACCAAGGCCAATTCCTTCATGCGCGCCTTCAATCAATCCTGGTAAGTCAGCCAATACAAAGCTGCGCTGATCTTTCGTTTCCACAACACCCAGATTCGGTGCAAGTGTCGTGAAATGATAATCGGCTATTTTGGGCTTGGCCGCACTCACGACAGATATGAAGGTCGATTTCCCTACACTTGGGAAGCCGACTAGTCCAACATCGGCAATCAATTTCAGCTCGATCTGCAAATTACGCTCCACACCTGGTTCACCATTTTCCGCAAAGTCAGGAGCAGGGTTGCGCGGCGTGGCAAAGCGTGAATTCCCGCGGCCTCCGCGGCCTCCTTTTGCGATGACGGCTTCCTGTCCTTGTTTCGTCAAATCTGCAATCAATTCCCCACTGTCTTCATCACGAACGAGCGTCCCCGGTGGTACAGGCAGGATGAGCGGTTCTGCATTTTTACCATGCTGGCCTTTACTCATCCCATTTTCACCGCGTTTTGCTTTAAAATGACGCTGATAACGGAAGTCCATCAACGTGTTCAATCCTTCGTCGACCTTGAAGATGACATCCCCGCCATTACCTCCGTCTCCGCCAGCTGGACCTCCGAGTGGAACATACTTCTCCCTACGATAAGCAACTAGGCCATTGCCGCCGTCGCCTGCTTTCACAAATACCTTGACCTGATCTACAAACATAGTTTCACCTCATCAATTACACGTCAGTACGATGGTACAACGTGATTTCTTCTCTGGTAATGATTCGATCTTCACTTCCAGGACATAGTCTTTCTGGCCGATCATCTGCAGATTATCCCAGCCTGTGAATGCCCCTGAAAACGTCAGTTCGATGATTGGTTCGCCTTCCCTTGTCCTGATATGAAGCAGACCTTCATATAATTCCATTTCCTGTGCGCTGTCACTTAATGCATCCACTACTGCTTCTAATTTTTCTCGGATCTTCTTGTCATATTCCCATATCTTAGGGATGGACTCATCCACTTGGAATTTAATCCTGAACTGGGTGTAGGTCCAATTGAAGGAAAGGATCCACACAAAAGTCTCCGGAATGTTCAAATTGGAGAGCTTTCGTTCCTCATCCGCTAATCGGATCGATTCCTCGATTTTTTCTTGTACCTTTTCATCCTTGCCTAATTTGGAATAGCTATGTAGGAGTTGGAGCCGATTCATCCATTCATGGCGTGTATATCCTAACAGCGTCATCACTTCATGGTATTCCAACCGTATTCCTCCTTTACGAAGAAGCAGTCGAGAGGGCAACTCTTCTTCATCAACAATATGTGGTGCAATTAGATGTGGGTTAGAAAAAAAGACCCTAACCCGAAGGCTAGAGTCTCTCTCGCAAACATTAAGCTTCTTGAGCTACCGGATATACGCTGACCTTCTTGCGGTTACGGCCGTAGCGTTCGAATTTGACAACACCGTCGATTTTAGAGAACAAAGTGTCGTCGCCTCCTTTTCCAACGTTTGTACCTGGATAGATTTTTGTACCGCGTTGACGGTAAAGGATAGATCCGCCAGTTACAAACTGACCGTCAGCGCGTTTAGCGCCTAGGCGTTTGGATTCAGAGTCACGTCCGTTTTTGGAGCTACCAACACCCTTTTTGGATGCGAAAAACTGTAAATCTAGACGTAGCATAGTGGTGCACCTCCTTATTGTTCGATGATTCTTATATGCTTCCCATAGTCCTGTTCAATCGTTTGGAGCGAAACGAGCATACCTTCCAGCAGAAGAGATGCTTTATCAAGCTGCTCCTCGGACAAGTGATCGGGAAGTACTACTCGTAGATACCCACCGTCACCGCCCTGCTCAACTTCCGGCTCAAACTCACCGAGAACGAAAAGGCCATTCACCGCTCCGAAACTTACTGCTGAAACAGCTGCACATACGAGATCGTAGCCATAAGGGCCGCTTTCCGCATGTCCGCTAAGCTCGAAACTATGAATATCCTCATCAACACGGTTTATTGTAACAGTAATCATGGTTCGCCTTACGCGTTGATTTTGCCGATTGTCAATTTAGTGTATGGTTGACGATGGCCTTGTTTGCGTTTGTAGTTTTTCTTCGCTTTGAATTTGATCACGTTGATCTTTTTAGCGCGGCCTTGCTTCTCAACAGTTGCAGTAACCGTCGCACCTTCAACGAATGGAGCACCGATTTTAACATCGTCGCCACCAACTACCAATACTTTGTCAAAAGTAACTTCCGCACCGTTCTCTGCGTCCAATTTCTCAACGTAGATAGTTTGTCCTTCTGTTACTTTAACTTGCTTACCACCAGTTTCAATAATTGCGTACATAACGCACCTCCTCTATGACTCAGACTCGCCATCACAGGCGCTCATAGGCTTAAAACCTGATCTGCGCGGTTGTAGCACGGGTGCTAACCTCGTGTAACATATTGATGTTATCATATATCAAAAAAGATTGTCAAGACTCTCCAGCCCATCTCTTTTCACAGTATCCCAATCTGTTTCTGTCAATGCTAATTCATCAGCCTCCACAAATCTTGCAAACACGGCTGCATGAGCAGGACTGCTGTTTGTCAGGCTCAGGAAGTGCTTGATATGTTCCTTCTTGCCCGACAGAATATATGTCCTGTCTGCTGACAAATCGCTTATTTCCCGCTCCAGCTGAAAGCATTTCGTCTCAAAGGAAAGATTCCTGCTGATCGGGGCTTGGAGCTGCTCCATCAAGGACGGCCGCTCGCGCTTACGTGATATTTCCAATATGCCTAACTTCGTGAAACCATATACTTCCGTCCGCTGGGAATCCTGCTGGAGTGCTTGACGGAATGTTTGCAGGACAGCTCGCTTTTGCTCCTGGCTCTTCATGGATACAAAATCGATGAGGATGATCCCAGACAAATTGCGCAATCGAATTTCCCGGGCAATTGCCTTAGCAGCCAGCTGATTAACCATTACGGCTGTTTGATGCTTATCTGAGTGTCCTGCATAACCGGCACTGTTCACATCGATGACTGTCATCGCTTCCGTTTGTTCGATATGCAAAGTGATTCCTCTGTCGATACTTACAACCGGTGAAATGAGCTGCTCCCAAAGGACAGGCAGCGGCTGGGGAAGAAGGGCATCAGCATCCCGCTCCCATCCGACTTTCGCAGCATATTCGGGAAATTGTCTGCGGAGCTGTCTCGCTTGGAAGCCATCGTCCACTACGATTTCACCTAAAGTACCGGCTGGTATACGGCGAAGCAGCTGATCCGGAATGAGAGCATCCCGGAAGATTTCAGCTGGAGCTGCAGAATCATCTTCCGATAACGCATACCACTTTGTCCGGAGCCGCTCCAATTCTTCCATTAATGCTTCATCCGTTGATTTATTTGCTTCGGTCCGTACGATGACACCTTCACCAGGCTTTAATAATTCGGTCATTTGGGTCTTCCATTTCCCTGCTTGTTCTTCCGGCAATTTCTTGGAGACAGCTACATAGTTTCCATTCGGTAAATAAACGAGTGCCTTACCTGGGATGGTTATAATCGCAGATAGCTTTGCTCCTTTGGTTCCGTATGCATCTTTTTGGACCTGGACAAAAAGCGTTTGCCCTTCACGAATTGCCTGCTCGATGCGGAGCGACGGATCTTGCTTGCATGCCGGGATTTCCTGTCGCTGCAGAAAACCTTGCCGCTTGTCCCCGAAGTCGATAAATGCCGCCTGCAGGCCATGATCCACATGGCGGACTACTCCTTTAAAAATGCTCCCGACTTTCGAATTCATGCCAGGACGCTCAAGAAAGACCTCTTGTACTTGTCCGCGTTTCACTGTCAGAGCCACTTTTTCTGTTCCCTTATAAAGTATATATAATGATAGCATCGTATTCCTCACTGTCTATTTTGTCGCAGAATATCCCCCACCGTACAACGTGCTTGTTTCCTTTTAAAATACATATCACTGCATTGCTGCTCATCCAATACAGCATTCTTTTCCTTGACCACGATTAGATGCCGTCTATTTCTCCTGTATTGGGAAAGAACATCCAGAAGATCCGTCTTTGAAGTAGCAAAAATCGGGGTGCTGATTCCGCTAATCGGTCCGTATGTAGCGCGCTGGAGCAGGAAACGCAAAAACACATAATAACGTCGTTTCCATTCTAGCCGATTTTCCCACATTAGAAAACAAAGAAGACTGACTGTACTTAATGTGAATGGCATCGCTATGCACACATAAAGAAGCGCTGCTGCCCCGATCACCCAACTGGTGAGGATAAGGAGTGTATGAGCTTTCCGGTAGGGTAGCTGCAAAGAAAGAATCAGTCCGATCAGCTTGCCTCCATCAAGCGGCCAGATTGGCAGCAAGTTGAACAGAAGGATGGTTGTATTGTACATCAAAGCAGTTTCCAGCACAGCCTCTGGTATAGATGTGGCAGTGAGCCCGTATATAACACCATACAAAACAAGATGAACGGACGGCCCAGCCACGATGACTATCGCCTCTTCCAACCCTCTCCGGTTTCCATGCTCATCCGTTTCCATCACACCGCCGAACACCCACAGCATGATCCGGCGGATGCGCCAGCGGAAATGACGCGCCGCCAGGAAATGCCCCAACTCATGCAGGAGAACGATTACAAACAAGAGAAGCACTTCCATGAGCATCCCTGTCAGAACTGCAATGAGCAGAAATCCCCAGAATACCGGGTGAAGATGAATAGGCGGAAGCCAGTCATGGCGCGTCAACCGGCGTCTCCTGGATTGGGTTCAAATACCTGTTCCCCTGCTGCAGTGCGAAATAGACAGATTGGGCATTCTCCTCATTCGGCACGAATTCTCCGATCTTTTCATTGACCTCTATCCGCTGGTATTGATTCACTTCAATGGCATGCAGATGGCCATAAATACTCTTGCTCTTATCCGCATGCTGAAGGACGATAGTCTTCCCTGTTTCTTTGTCATTTCCTGCGAAAATAACGATTCCTTCGTCTACTGCCACTACATCACTCTGCTGATCCGACTCAATCAGGATGCCTTCATTTGATTCCTCGAACGGCTGCACGACAGTCCCATTCACCGGCATTGCCTGTCCTTCGACAGGAACGTCACCATCAGCCCCAGGATTGATCGCCACCGGGTCACCAAATCGTTCCTGATACCAGCTATTGACGGTGGCAAAAGGGAACTCCTCGGTCAGGGCAGTGAGCACTGTCCCCTTTGTCTTCTCTATTATTGGATGGTCCGATTGTAAATAAATGGCAGTTCCAAAAAACAAACTGGCGGAGACAATCAGCCTGAACATGAATCGGGAAGCAAACTTAGAGTTATCCTGTGAACTTGGCGGCTCATATTTTGGACTGGGCGGGAATCCATGTGATTCCTCCTCATCAACAGTAAAAGACCTTACTGTATCCGCCATGCCTTTTTGGATTTGTTCCCCTTTCCGACGTTTACGTTCAGCAATTCCTTTACGCACTGCATGCAGATTCTTTCCCATAACGATGAACCCCTCTCTCACTCTTTGTACAAGTCTATGAAGAAAGCGGACAAGTTATTAAAACAAGCGAAAAAAGCCTCCCAGCGAGGGAGGCTTCAATCACTTAGACATAGCTGCCAACAGGAAACGATGCTGTCTGACATCCAGAAAACCCTTCTTCTCAATAAAGAGATGCAAGTCATATAAAGCATCTCGATAAGTATTCACGGAGAATTGCGGCACTTGCCAAGGGATTGCTTTCAAGTAGTAGACAATCGCTCCGATATCGTAAAAACGCATAATTGGAAATGCTTCCGCCTGCTCCACTAAAGTAAAATCACTTATAAGATCCTCCGCAGCTGTCCGCAGACTCCAATCCTGATAGCTTGTATTGATGGGTGCACCTAACAGCTGATTAAGTTCTGCACAATCGGTACCACCTACTTGCTGTGTGAGGAAGATGCCGTTATGTTTCAGCACTCGGTTCACTTCCGCTGCAGCATAAGACTCATGTTTGTTCAAAACAACATCGAATGTATCAGATTGTAATGGCAATTGGTCATCTGCTTTTATCTGAAAAACTCGTACTCCATATGGTTCAAGCTTCTTTTTAGCTATTGGCACATTGGGCAGGTACCCTTCTGTTGCCGCTGTGTATGCAGGTAATGGGAGCAAATTGGACAGGAATTCTCCGCCTCCAGTTCCCATATCGAGCAAACTTCCCGCTCCAAACAGATATTTTCGTGCTTTACTTCCATATGACCAGGGCAATAACTCGTATTGGATGCGGCCAGTATCCTCAATGAAAGAAAAATCCCAGCCTGTAAATGGTTTAGCAGTGTCTTCTAAGAATCGATCAAACAATTCCATTATTTCTCCTCCTTTTTACTTGTAAGCTATCATACAAGCAAGTGAGTAGGAGAACGAATTTTAAGACCACTCCGTTGTTATGGCTGATGCTCCTTGTTCATGACCATCCCCCTTTTTCCTGATTATAACAAAAAAGAACAGCAATATGCTGATCTTTATTGATAATGCATCTTCGGAACCGGAAGCTGCCATTTCCGATGGAAGGAATAAATCCGCAGAAAAATGATGACTGCAAACAATCCATAAAGCAAGAAAGGATGATCAGCAGCGCCTAGACCAATGACAAGCCCTGCCAAGGCAGCCCAGCTACCATAGATCTCCACTTTGAATACATACGGTTTCCTGCCTGCCAGCACATCACGCAAAATACCGCCCCCGCTTCCGGTCAGAAAAGCTGCAACCATGATTGCAAGCAGACTATGATTCAAACTGGCAGCGTGCAGCGCACCCTGAATGGCGAATGCCGCCAAGCCGATCGCATCGGCATACAAGCCAGCCTTTTTCCATGAATAGCTAACCCATTTAGGAAAAATGAGAATCACGGTAATCGATATGAATGATATATAAAATAATGTCGTTTGGGACCACAAATGGGAGACCGGCAAGCCAATCAGCAGATTACGGATGGCCCCTCCGCCAAAAGCAGTCACAAAACCTAAAATATATACGCCGAACACATCATATTTCTCGTCCATGGCGACGAGGGCACCACTGATGGCAAAAGCAGCAGTACCGATGATACTAAAAATATCCCATGTCATGTTGTACATTCCCCTTGTTCGTAATAGCAAAAAACTCGCAACTCAAAAGAGAGCTACGAGTTCATTATAAGTTCATTTACTCTTGGAAAAAAGCTTTTTCAGGCGACTGAACATGCCTTTTTCACTTTCAAATTTCATGAGCGGCACGGACTCCCCCAGAATACGCCGTGCAATGTTGCGATATGCAATACTCGCTTTTGTATTCGGGTGGAAAGCGACCGGTTCACCATGATTGGAAGCTTTGATCACTTCATCATCATCCGCCACTATACCTAGCAAGTCGATCGACAGCACTTGGACTATTTCATCCACTTCCAGCATGTCGCCTTCCTGTACCATATGATTGCGGATCCGGTTGACGATCAGTTTAGGCGACTCGATATCCTCCTGCTCCAGCAAGCCGATAATGCGATCTGCATCACGTACACTCGGTTTCTCCGGTGTGGTGACGACAATTGCTTTATCCGCTCCCGCTACAGCATTCTTATAACCCTGCTCGATACCGGCTGGACAGTCGATAAGAATGTAATCGAATTCCGGCTTCAGCTCGGCTACGATTTTCTCCATCCCATCTGGTGTCAAATCCGATTTATCGCTTGTTTGGGCAGCTGGCAGTAAGTATAGATGATCGAAACGCTTGTCTTTGATCAATGCTTGCTTCAGCGAGCATCTGCCGACAATAACATCGATGATGTCATAAATGATGCGATTTTCAAGACCCATCACAACATCCAGATTCCGAAGACCGATATCCGTATCAATCAAACAGACTTTTTTCTCCATCAGTGCAAGCGCTGTTCCCAGATTGGCCGAAGTAGTCGTCTTCCCTACTCCTCCCTTACCGGATGTAATAACGATTGCTTCACCCATTTAACATTCTCCTCTCGAAACTGCTGATGCCCGGACGTTTGCGAATAACTGCCTGCAAACGATCGATGATGATTTTTTTCTCTTCTTCATCGATGTGTCCGCATTCCATATAAACACCATCCGACTCATGATCAGGCGCACGGCTGATATAATCCGCTATACGAAGCTGCGTCGGATTCATATAGGAAGCAGCGATGACAGCATCAGCGTTGCCATCCTTTCCAGCATGCGCAATTCCAAGCAGATTCCCCATGACAAATATATTCCCCGTAGCCGTCACACAGCCACCTGGATTCACATCGCCAAGCAGGAGCAAATCACCCTTTACTTCCAGCACTTGACCAGAACGGACGACGCGGCTGACAGCCTTCACCTCAGCCTCTTCTTTCCATTCATTGGCCGCTTGCTTCGTAATGACATCAGAATGGATCGATTCGATCCGCAGGCGCTGTTTGCTCGTAATCATCCGACGAAGGATTTCCTCCTGCTCTTCGTACAAATACCTGTTGCCTAATTGAATATGTACTCCGACAAGATGATCAGCAGAATCGATGCGGTTTGCTTCAAGCTTCTCTTCCAATTCCCTCAGCAATTCCTCAAAAGAACAGGCATCATCCATATGCAAGGTCAGCCCTTCCCGGGTACCTTTGATCGTGATGATTTGTTTGTTTCCAATCAAGATGGTCACCTCCGTTCGTCGTCTGATTTTCTTCTCTATAAGCTAGTCGTTCTTCTAAGCTGCGAATCGGACCATTTCTGCAGAGGCTTTTGGAAAATCAGATACAAGATTACAAGCATGATAAGGTTGGCGCCAAGCGTCGGCAAAAGACGCTGCAATAAATAAGCACCGAATCCAATCGGCGTGATGCCGATAAGATGATAGATAAGATATCCGATGACATCGGCAAAAACGATCGACAGCATCCCCAGCAGCGCAGCCACAAAAATATTGCCATGCAGCACTCTGCGAAGTTCCAGAATCAAATAGATGCTTAAGCCATAAGTGAACATATAAACGCCCAGCATATCCGTATAGACAATATCTTTCAGCAGCCCGAATATAAGCGCATATAGCAGGCTGTAATATGAATTATCCAAATCATACAGCATTGCGATCAACACAAGGAATAAAAGACTCCAGTGCGGAATCAGCCATGTGTCACCGCCGATGAACTGCTCCGGCAGCATGGCGGTGGCCACACCCTCCAGTGACACGATCAAGAGCATGATAAGCGGCAGATACAATTTCTTCATTACAGCCCCTCATCTCCGTTAGCGGAAGATGCCTCTTCAGAAGCCGCATCCACGACGATCACCTTATCGATGTCATATAAATCGGCTGTCGGTTTAACACGAACAGTCTGCGACAAGCCATATTGGTCAAGTTCGACGGAATCGACTTCCCCAATTTGAAGACCTTCAGGGAAGACACCGCCCTTACCGGATGATGTTACAAGAGAACCTTCTTTGACCTCCAGTTCCGGCTTCACGCCTGTGAACAACAGCATACCGTCCTTTTCATCGTATCCCTCGATCAACCCGAAGATGGTATCTTGCTTTTCACCATCTTCGTTTTCTCCACCCGTGATTTGGGCAGAAATACGGTTTGTCTCACTGAAACCGCTCAGCAATTGAACAGAAGCTGTGCTGCGGCTGACATCCTCGATCTTGCCGACCATCCCGCTGGAAGTCATGACAGCCATATTCGCCTTGATACCGTCGTCAGAACCTTTATCGATCGTAAGCTGGTCGAACCATGCTTCAGGACTGCGTACGATTACATCGGCAGGAATCGGGTCATAGTCCATCGACGTGTACTGATTAAAGGCTTCATTGGATTCTTTCAGCTCATCATACTGCTGCTGGAGTTCCTGATAACGGAAGAGCAAGCCCTTGTAATCATCCACTTTCGATTTCAGCACCTGGTTTTCTTCGTATGTGTTCTTCAAATCTTTGATATTCGTCAATACCGTCGAGGTGAATTGTGCAGGCTTGGAGAAGATATTCTGTACAAATCCGACGGTATCGCTAATTAATTGTTCTGGTAATGTCTGGCTGCTCCGATCCCTGGTTGAAAAGCCGATCAAGCCAACTAAAATGATGATCGCAATCAGGAATAGGAACATTCGTTTTTTCTTAAAGAAGTTCATAACTCACCCAACTCAATTTTTAGTAGCTTTGGAAAATACATGTGGATGGGAACGGAAATGCTCGATGAATTCCAGTGACTTACCAGTACCGATGGCCACACTATCAAGCGGGTTTTCCGCTACGAAAACAGGCATTTTCGTCTCTTCACTGATGACGCTGTCCAAATTGCGAAGCAGTGCACCTCCACCAGAAAGAACAATACCGCGATCCATGATATCAGCAGCCAATTCAGGCGGTGTCTTTTCCAATGTCAGCTTCACAGCATCCACAATCGCGCTCACTGTATCCGCCAGTGCCCCGGAAATTTCCTTCGCACTCACGCTGATCGTTTTCGGCAGACCTGTCAGCAAATCACGGCCGCGAATTTCCGTTTCTTCGTCTGTTTCCGGTACCCCTGCATGACCAAGATCCATCTTCAACTGTTCCGCAGATCGTTCCCCGATCATCAAGTTATATGTTTTACGGATGTACTGGGTGATTGCTTCATCCATATCATCCCCAGCTGTACGGATTGACTCGCTTGTTACGATACCACCCAAGCTGATGATGGCAACTTCTGTCGTACCGCCGCCGATATCAACGATCATACTTCCTGTAGGTTCCCATACCGGCAGTCCAGCCCCGATAGCCGCCGCAAAAGGCTCAGCGATAGGGAAAGCATCCTTTGCACCTGCCTGTTTCGTCGCGTCGATAACAGCGCGCTCCTCGACCATCGTGATGCCGGATGGCACACATACCATGACATTCGGTTTTTTAGCGAAGGAAGAACGATTGCGCTGTGCTTGCTTGATGTAATATTTCATCATTGTAGCTGTTGTATCATAATCCGCGATGACACCATCCTTCATCGGACGGATAACACGGATATTTCCCGGTGTTCTGCCAATCATATTACGGGCGTCGCCGCCAACTGCTTCCACCTGACCAGTTTCCACATTCGTCGCCACCACAGAAGGCTCACGGACGACTACGCCTTTTCCTTTTACAAAAACCAATGTATTTGCTGTACCTAGGTCGATCCCTAAGTCTTGTGAAAAACTGAATTTCGCCACAATTAATTCTCCTTTTCCGAGTCCGTTCGTGTTTCAGCAATGCTGCTTGTCAGCAATGCGTACTTTTCATATATTGTCTCATTATGTTGTACTTTATCATATCAGATATCAATCCAATAGACATAGTTGCAAGGTACTAATGCGTACCATCAGAAGAAGCGCCAGCTAGTAAGGTGTACCATGCTAGGCGCTTATCTACAAAGCTAGTATCAATTATACGAGAAAACTAAAAAAATAGATAGTGATTACAAGTATCCTTTTTCCTTTAGGGAAATAAACTTACGATCACCTATGACAAGATGGTCCAAAAGCTCGATACCGATCATCTTGCCGCACTCTTGCAGGCGTTTGGTGACGTGGATATCTTCTTGTGAAGGAGAAGGATCGCCTGAAGGATGGTTATGTGCACAAATGATGCTGGCAGCGGAACGACGGACCGCTTCGCGGAAGATCTCACGGGGATGGACGATGGAGGCATTAAGGCTGCCAATGAAGATTGTCTGACGGTGAATGATATGATTCTTCGTATTAAGGAATAGTACGACAAAATGCTCCTGAGACAGATTACGCATTTCTTCCATTACATAATCCGCACCATCTTTAGGGCTCCGAACAGTATATCGTTCGGCCGGTTTGTATCGATATAGCCGCTGCCCGAGTTCGATGGCAGCCAAGATAAGCACTCCCTTGGCCGTGCCGATTCCTTTAATGGCAGTCAGCTCTTCGATTGTCGCATCCCGCAGAAGCTGCAGCCCTTCAAAATGCATCAAAAGCCGCTGAGCCAGCAATGTGACAGGCTCATCCCTTGTCCCGCTCCCAAGCAAAATCGCAAATAACTCCGCATTGGACAAATGAGCAGCTCCCAGCTCCAGCAGTCTTTCCCGCGGACGATCTTCCTTTGGCACCGATTTTATCGTCATTTCTGTATGCAGCAAAAAACCGCCTTCCTTCCGACTCGGATTCCTGTGTGGCGACAGGTTACGAAAAGCTTAATGGAAGACGGCCCGCTATTCAAATTGGTAAATAGAAATTTTATTAATTCCCACTTTCAAAAAATGGAGAAATCAGATTAAATAATAGAAGTTCCTTACCAATAGTAATACAGATAGTTTTCATTGACCCTCGGCAGCAAGGGTGGCGGCCTCATGCCAAACCGGCAGCAGCATGCTAGTGGTAAAATTGCCTTGCTCCATCGCAGTTACCGCTTCATCCGATGCTGTCTTGACAGCTGCCGCTTCCGCCGGGATTTTCTCCTGCCAAGCTTTCCAAAGAGCCGGATCCTGATTCTCGCCTGCTGCAAGCAGCACTGCCAGCTCGTCCAGCCAAGCACTGCTGCCTGTCTCAACGGCAGGGTCCCATTGCTTCACATAGCTCTCGTAGCCCTGAGCCTGCAGCTGGGAGCCAAGTGTTTGGGCCTCTTCTTTTGATCCAGCCATCCCTGTCAGCAGGAAAAATTGACCGCTCTTTTCCCACAGCACAGCTGGAATTCCGGCATCCACGTATTTCTGAACAACGTCCTGCCCAATGTCTTCCTGATTATAAACGCCACCTTGCACAACATAGGCAGTCAAATCGCTAAACGCTCCTGCATTAGCTGCAGCTTCCTTCGTTGCTGCCGGAGCCGCCACGCCACTTGTCTCCGATTCCATGCCGGCTGTATAACGGAGCAATAAGAAACCCAGCACGACTCCAATCAAGGCAGCACCAAGGGCAGCTGCCGCCAGCTTCTTCGCCATTGGTGACAATGTTACACCGCTTTTCTCTGATTTTTTCTTATTCAACTGGTCCAGCACCGGCACATCCTTCTCGACAGTGGCAGCTGTTTCTTCGTCATAAAGTGTGTAGCTTCCCTCACCGATCATCTCTTCTTTTGACTGTTGCTGTTGCTCCTTCTGCTTCTTACCGCCAATCTTGACAGAAAACCGCTTCTTCTCTTCCATCCTGGCACCTCTTTTATCATTGATAGGGCTAACTCTAGCACAGGTAGAAATAGAAGTAAGAGAAATGCTGTCGAGACAAAAAAAGAGTGTTCGACAGGATGAACCTATCAAACACGCTTTTCTACGAATTAAGATGCAGGATTATAAAATACCCGTAAAGATATCGTTGCAATATAGCTATTTTCCGAAGCATTTGTCACGTCGATTTGCTCAATTTCAGCTTTGCGCTCCATTGCATCGACTTCTGTCAGGAACTTATGCAATGCTTTGTAACCAGATGACGAGATGCTCATTTGATATACAAACGCACCCTCCGATTCCATTTCTGCATCATTACTGATAGACGTAATCGTTGTGTCATTCGCTTTTGCTATTTTCGCCAATTCCTTCAGCAGTTCGTTCTCCAGCGGTGCATCTGGTACTGCCTCTTGCTCCGCAGTTACCTTCGACGCTGTCAGGGATCTTTCTTGGTTAAGTACGACTGTTTCTACGACGCTGACATCATTTTTCACTGGCATTACGTATAGAACATAGCACATCACTGTAAGCAAAATGACAAACAGAAAAGCGAATATCATAATTTTACGCCTTTGGGATGCATCCGACCAATTGATCATTCTGCATTCACCTCACTTGCCCATGCTGCTTGATCCACTGTGATCGTAAAGACAGCTTGAAAACTGTCTGCTCCTTGAGGCGACAGAGATTGCAAGGAAGCTCGAGTTACAAAGCCTGTATCTTGCACCTGTTGTATGTAGTCCGCCGCCGCATCCGTACTTTCAACTAACAACGCAACCGTAATGGCTTCGTTGGCCGGGCTGCTGTAGCTGATGAGTTCCGTACCTTTAGGTGCGAGTCCTTTCAGTTTGTCCATCAATTCGACCGGATGGGGAAGAGCTGTACTGCTTGTACCAGCACCGGCCGCACTTTGCGCATCCAACAGCGTCTGATTGGAAGCTTGCTTGGCTTCCAAATCGGAAAGCTCACCTTTTGCAGTCAACAACTGCCACGTAAATAATACAACACAAATAAGGAACACCCCGCCAAGGATACTGAGGAACAAAATCGGGGAGCGCTGCCTCTCTGATTGTTTTCGAAGTAAATTGATTTCGAGCATGTCCACTGTCCCCTTTATAACTTCTTCATGGATAAACCTAGAACATCGGCATAAGCAAGCGGCAGTTCATCCATCATCTCTTGCCGGAATGTGACCGTCTCGATTTGCAATCGCTGCCTCAGCTCGTCCATTACATCTTCCAGCTGCTCATAGTCACCAGAAACAAGCAGCTTTGTAATACCAGCTTCGCCATTCATGACGGAATAACGATAAAAATCCATGAACCTTTCAATTTCTGTCATCTGTTCTTCCAAATAAGCACGAGCCCGATCCGCTTCGTCTTGATAAAATAAATCCTGCTCCATGTGCTCCTGCAAGTTACCAAAGCTCGTTTGCGGTTGTCTGATGAATAATGGCATGTCCCGATGAAATGCCGTAAGCATCAAGCCGCTGCGATTCCATTGCAGAAGCAGCAGATGATCATCGGTTGTTTCTTTATACTGTTGCATGTAAAGGCGATAAAGCGATAAAGAAGCTAAATCGGCTGCAACAGGCTGAAGTCCTGCTTCCTTGAACGCCAGTTGAAAATCATCCACACGCTTCCCCGGGTAAGCTACCAGTAAAATTGTATTGCTTCCTTCCCCTTCCTCCAAAATCTCGAAATCAAGAACTGGATCCTCAAAAGGCAGCTGAATGGTATGGTGAAGCTCGGTATAAAGAAACGGCTTGATCTCCTCCCATTTCAGTTGCTTTGGAACCTGGTGCCGGCGAAGCGTCACAGCTTGATCCGGCAGCGTGAAAAGCAGCTTACGCCCCTTCCAGCTATTTTCCTCAACCAATTTCCGGACGGCTTTTGTCAGCTGATCGGCATGCTCCAATTTTCCTTGACGGATCGTCCCCTGCGGCAGTTCGATACTGCCGAAACTATTTTCGTTACGGAATCCGGCTGGCACTCCTGCCGCATACCGTAATACCGTTTCCTGTATGATGATGTACACTTGTTTGCCTTGCTTCTTGAACATGATCTTCCCTCATTTAAAAGAATGAATTGATGTACCAGCCAATCAATTGATCGCCATGGAAATAAGTGATAAGCGCACCCAATAAAATATACGGACCAAACGGAATTGCCTGCTTCCGATTCAGTATCTTCGCTGAAAGGAGAACAAGACTGATAACCGCTCCTATCACAGAAGATAGGAAGAAAGTAAGCAATACACCCTTCCAGCCAAGTATCACACCGAGCACCACGAACAATTTCAAATCTCCGCCGCCCATACCTCCCCGGCTGAATAAAATGACGAGGAAAAGCAGGACAAACGCCACAATGGCTCCAACAATCGAATCCCACCATGGCTCTAATGGAGTGATAATGCGGAGAATGATGAATAGAGGAAGGAAAAACAGTAGAATCTTATTCGGTATCAGCATGAAACGCATGTCCGTCACGAACAGAATTGCCGACATTGATACTAATATCAATGCTGTAACTAACTCCCACTGCAACCCAATCACAAAATAGCTGTACCCGAATAATAACCCTGCTGCAAGTTCCGTGAATGGATAAAGTGGCGAAATCCTCTGTTTACAATGACGGCATTTTCCACCGAGAACGATGTATGAGATTACTGGTATTAAATCATATGCCTTGATTTGATGCTTGCAGTTTGGGCAGTATGAGCGTTCTGATTGGAACATTTTCTTCTCAGGTACCCGCATTCCGACAACATTGTAGAATGAGCCGAGAACAGCCCCTAGTATAATGAAGTAAATCAGTAGGAAAATCGACATATTATCGCTCCTTGCTTATGTAAACACAGAAATCTCTCACAAGGAGAGATTTCTGATAATCTATTAGTTTGTTGCAGAATGTGTATCCGCTTTTTCATTTGCTTCTGCTCCGGCTGTGCCCACAGGCTCGTCATCTTTGCCAAACTCATAAACTTCGGCTTTATATTGTCCGTTTTCAAGTGTAACTTCACTTCTTGCTCTATCATAAGACTTACCATCTTCAGGATTTTGGGGTGCGCTCAAGTAGCCGCCTTTGATCAACTCATCCAATGTGTAAGATGAAGTATCGTCTCCACCATCTTTTACAGAAGCCAAGCGTGCAGCTTCGATCATTTGCTGTGCTGTAGCATTATGTGCGTCCTGTCGGCTATCACCAATTAAACCAGAAATTACAGGGATTGCAATGGCAGCTAAAATACCAAGGATAACAATGACAGCAAGCAACTCAACTAATGTGAAGCCTTTTTCTGATTTCATTCTCTTTTTCAAAAACTTTTTCATTGTGGACACTCCTTTGTTATGTAGTAGTTTCCGGCCACGTGGAAACGAATAGGATCAATATGGCCGGTTGCACTACTAGCTCCAAAATAACCAAGTGCCCACATAAAGTTATTTTATCATCGCTTCCTATTAATCTAGTAAGATTATAACAGACAAAGCATGAAAATCTACCTAAAAAATGAAAAGTTAACAGAGATTTTGTCAATATTATAGTACTTTAATACTGCAAGTTCTCATAAAGGGAGAACATTGGTAAAATGACGGCTGTAACAATGCTTCCTACCATTATCGAAAGGACAAGAATCAAAACTGGTTCCAGCAACGATTTCAATCGCTCCGCAGCATAATCCAGTTCTTGCTCATAAAAGTTTGCCGCTCGATCCAGCAAGCTATCCAAAGAACCGGTTTTTTCCCCTACCCGTATCATCTGGGTAATCATTGGAGGAAAGGCCCAGTGAGCTTCCATAGGCCCAGCAAGGGAGTCGCCTTTCTCAACCGTTTCATAGCAATCTTTCATTACCTTATCCATTACATTATTCTGTAGAATACGACTGGAAATTCGGAGGGCGTCCAAAATTGGTACAGAACTTTCCAGAAGGGAACTCATTGTCCTTGTCATTCGAGCGAGTATCGCTTTTTGATAGAAACTGCCAAACACTGGTATTTTCAATTTAATGCTATCCATAAATAGCTTGCCTTTAGGCTGGCTTATGATGACCCGATAAAAAACTACAAAAAGTAGTAGGCAAAGGACGCCAAGATACCAATATTTCTGCATCCCTTCCGATAAAAGCAGGATAAACGCCGTATACGCCGGCAACTCAGCATCCATACTGGCGAACATGCCAGTGAATTGTGGGAAGATGATTACAAGAAGTGCGATACAAATGGAAAGTGCAACCAAAGCCACAAGTACAGGATAACTTAAAGCGGTTATTACTTTCTGCCGCATATCATATTGCTTCTCATAATAAACCGCCATCTTATTGAGTACATCATCCAATTCCCCGCTTGCTTCTCCAGCTCTTATCATATTAACGAATAACTCTGGAAAGATTTTCGGATGCTTCTCAACAGCGTCTGAGAATCGAATACCTTCGATAAGATCAGTACGTACGTTCTTCAGCGTATCCTTGAGGAATTTATCCTTTGTCTGTTCCTGTAAAAGACCCGTTGCTTCCACCAATGGCACCCCAGCCTCGATCAGAGTGGAAAGCTGACGTAAAAAGATGATGAACTCTTTCTTCTTCACACGTTTACCGAAAGACAGTTCCTTATGTAAAATCCGGTTTAACTCCCGTAACTCGAAAACGATAAGCTGCTGGCGCTGTAGCTTATCCAGCGCATCCTGACGGTTTTCTGCCTGGACTTTGCCTCTTTTCAGCTTTCCGAGCATATCACGGGCAGCATATTGATAATAAGCCATTTACACACCTCGCTCTTCCAGGAATGGCGCCACCTGATCCATGGTCACAATTCCCCCAGCAACCATCTTACGAATGGTCATATCCATCGTATGCATACCCTGATCACGGGAAGTTTGCATGATGCTAGGAATCTGATGCATCTTCCCATTTCGAATCAGATTCTTGATGGCAGACGTGTTGACGAGCAATTCCGTCAGAGCTTTCCGTCCCTGCCCATCTGCCCGCCTTACTAGTCTTTGAGATAAAACGGCTGTCAGTACACTTGCGAGCTGAATACGGATTTGCGGCTGTTGTTCAGCGGGGAAAACGTCAATTATTCTATCAATCGTTTGCGATGCCGAACTGGTATGCAATGTCGCCAACACAAGGTGACCTGTTTCTGCTGCGGTAATTGCTGTTGAGATCGTCTCCAAGTCACGAAGCTCCCCAACGAGGATCACATCGGGATCTTGCCGTAAACATGCCCGCAGTCCATTTGCAAAGTTATCCGTATCCAAGCCGACTTCACGCTGGTCGATTATGCACTGATCATGCTTGTGCAAATACTCAATCGGATCCTCAAGTGTGATGATATGCCGCTGCATACTTGTATTCATATGATGAATCATCGCAGCCAAAGTGGTGCTCTTCCCGCTTCCGGTTGGCCCTGTTACAAGCAGCAGACCTTGTGGTTTTCCTGACAGCATTTTCAAAACATCAGGTAATTCAAGATCAGCCAGTGTCGGTACATTTGTCGGCACAACGCGTACTGCCAATGAGACACATCCACGCTGATGATATGCATTGATTCGAAATCGGGATATACCGGGGATGCTGTAAGAAAGATCCACTTCCCCTATTTCTTTGAAGCGATTCCACAGCTTATCACTTAATATAGCTTTTGCCATCTCCTCGGTGTCCTGCGGTTTCAGGTTTTCTCCCTGATGCCGTTTCAGCACACCATGAACACGAAAAATCGGGGGAACTGCAACAGTCAGATGAATATCTGATGCTTTCATTTCCATTGCCGTCATCAATAATTGGTCAAATGTCTCTTTCATCTTGCAGCTCCTTAACCATCCACCGTAATCCGCAGAACCTCTTCCACGGTTGTCATTCCTTGTACAGCTTTTTCCAAGCCATCATCAATCAACATTTTCATGCCATTTCCAACTGCAGCTTGCTTGATTTCATCCACGGAACGCTGCTGAATCAGCATTGCCCTAATTTGATCATCCACGATTAGCAGCTCATGAACAGCCATGCGGCCTCTATAGCCTGTCTGTTTACAGCTGTTACACCCTTTTCCGCGGTATAAAATATCAGTCTCAAGTCCGTGCCTTGCAAGCAGCTCGGCTTCCAAATCATTTGGGGTATAAGCTTCTTTGCAGTCACGGCAAATTCGTTTTACCAACCGCTGTGCGACAACACCTGTTACCGAAGAGACCACAAGATATGGCTCGATTTTCATATCCAGCAAACGCGGTATCGAGGCAATAGCATTATTTGTATGCAATGTACTGAATACAAGATGGCCAGTGAGAGATGCGCGGACTGCAATTTCTGCAGTTTCCCTATCACGAATCTCCCCGACCATAATGATATTTGGATCCTGACGAAGAATCGAACGCAAGCCTGCTGCGAAGGTCAGGCCAATACTGCTGTTCACCTGCATCTGGTTCACACCTTGCAATTCAAATTCCACAGGGTCTTCAACTGTAATTATGTTGTATTGCTCCCTATTCAGATGATTGATGCTGGCATAAAGACCTGATGACTTCCCTGAACCAGTTGGACCTGTAAACAGAATCAACCCAGAAGGCTGTTCGATTAAACGACTGTATTTTTGATAGTTCCCTTCACTGAAATCCAGCTCATCCAAACTCTTAATCACGTTGCTCAAATCAAGAATCCGGATAACCACTTTCTCTCCGAATACGGTTGGCAGGACACTAATTCGCAAGTCAACATGAGTATTTTCCATTTTTAGCTTAATCCTGCCATCTTGAGGCAAACGTGTCTCTGTAATGTTCATATTAGCAAGGATCTTGACGCGTGCTACAACTGCAGCCTGGATAGATTTCGGCAAAGTCCTCTCCCGACGGAGATCACCATCAATCCGGTAACGAACTTGGACTTCTGTTTCGTATGGATCCATATGTATATCACTGGCTTTCAACTGAACGCCAGCACTGATCAGCTGTTCCACAATCCGTATGGCAGGTGCTGCCTCCGCGGCAAAGTCTGTGCGTGACTCCCCTGTTTCAGCTTCCTTGTATACACTCGTAATTGCTTCCAAAATATCTGCTTTGGATGCAATTACCGGCTTAATCGAGAATCCAGTGTACATTTCCATATCATCGATTGCGTAGTAGTCCATTGGATCGTACATCGCAACCGTCAAAATGTTATTTTCCCTGCTTAAAGGAATGACAGTATGCTTTCTCGCGAACTGAACCGGCAAGAGCTTAACCAATTCAAGTTGGAATGGATAGCGGAAAAGGGAAACATGCGGGATACCAAGCTGGAATTCCAGCACTTCGATCAATTGCTGTTCCGTTATGTATCCTTTTTCAAGCAGTAAATCTCCAAGCTTCTGCCCTGGCTGCTGTTCTTCGATTGCAGCTAGAACCTGCTCCTCGCTAACCAATCCAGCTTTTTTCAGTAATTCACCTAGTTTCTTCTTTTTCGCCATACTTCCACTTCCTATCTTGAGGTTCTACAAAGTTCTTCCTGTCTCTTGCTATTAAATTACTAATAATATAGTCTTAGAATAAAATGAAAATCAATACTTTTGTAGGATAATTCCTTCTATCCTTGGAACTACTCTACTATCGGTATCGTTTCAACCCGCTGAACATTTTCCTTATCTATCAGAATACCGACTGTGACATTGATATGATCCGATTCAACTGCAGCTGCGAGTGTAATATCCCGCTGATCGATTGTAATTCTTTCAGGTAAGCTCTTTAGTATTTCTGTAAGTTTCTCTTGCGTCATACTGTTTGAACCAGCTTCTTGTTTGATATAAGTACTTACATATACAGCAGCCATATGGGAAAGATCTGATTCCAGTGTGGCAGCTTCCTGTTTATTCATTTGTCTGCTAGTTGTTGCAAGCTGTGAGAAGAGGATTATACCAATGATAGTGAATAAGACGATGATCCACAGGACGAGGACTAACGCCGCACCTCTTTCGTTACGGAGCCTGTACATCAGAAACCTCCTCACTTGACAGGAATTTTCTTGCCGTACCCTCTGTTACTGGTTTTTCAGCAGCGTTTTCTATTGTAAACACAGCTTGTATCAAGTTCTCTACATCCCCTTGATCGAATGCACATAAGCTGACACGGACTTTATATGAAATATCTCCTATCACTTCCTCTTCGGGAAACTCAATGGCATCTGCCAGCTGTTGATTTGAGCAAGATTGAAGCGGAGCGCTTTTTCCTATTTTACGTTGGACGTCTGTCAGGGAGTGAAATTGGGATGCTACTACCTGAGCTGCTTCATTTGTTTTCAATGTGTCACCGTTGACTCTATTATGAATGGCAGCTTGTGTGAAGATGGGAATAAAGGCAGTGATGACAAAAGCTAAAATTGTCAAACCAACTAAAATTTCAAGCAGTGTAAAGCCACGCTGTTTATGTACGATATCTTTCATTTAATCCACCTCATCAATAGTAATGGGAGTGTTTATTATGTCGAATGAAAAAGGATTTACTTTAATAGAACTGCTTGGCGGACTGGTCCTTTTCAGCTTGATCACAATCTCAGCCGTTTCGATAACTGCCCAGGCGCTTCAGCAAAATGATATTGCCGAACAAGATAATAGTTTGCGAAATGATGCTGCATATGTCACGCAAGTTCTTCGTAATGCTTATGAAAATGGTACATTAAACAATGTCTGCCTAGTCGACGGGTACAACTTGGAATCTCCAGATGGAGCGAAAATCGACCTTCATCTTACAGGAGACAATACATTAACCAATATCGAATTCCAGTATCCAGAAGCAGAAAACACGCAACCGGAATGTTTTAATTCTCAATCAGAAGTCCAAACTTTGCAAGTAAATTTTACTATATCTAACCAAGAAGATGAGACTTTTGACGTAGATACTGCCTTTACAAAACCAACTACTGATGAGTTGTCTATAGCTATATCTCAACCCACTCCGCCAGACAATGGCAATGATGATAGTGACGATGATGAAGAACCGGGCGATTCGACAAATCCAGGTGACAATACGGAAGATCCAGGTAATGACACCGATAATCCAGAAAAACCCGGAAATCCGGGTGATAACGAAAATGAAACAACTCCTGGTGATTCAGAAGAGGATACACCTCCTGATACCGATGAACCATACGAACCAGAAGAACCGTCAGATCCAACAACGAATATACCTGATGGCTGCGACTATTATGGGGACACGAAACTAGCAGATTCCCAATTCGGGGATTGGAAGTATTGCCCGATAATAAATATTCATCAAGGCAGTTTATGGATACCGATGAGTACGTCAATCTTCATCCAATTCAATATCGATCATAATTTTTATGTTACTGGAGATTTAGTTGGACAACAAAACGCTGTTATTAATGCTAAGGATGATTCCTTCATCAAAAACAATGTAAATTTACACTCCCAGAATGTCTTTACTGGCCGCAATCTGACAGCTGGCGGCACTTTCATATTGGATACGAATAGTTCCGTTAATCTGAAAGAATCTTTGCAAACTGGTGGGGCTACTCAATTTAGATCCAATACGAAAGTGACAACGGGGAAAGATTTATCACTTGGCGGTAATACGACCATACAGGAGAATGCCAAAGTAAATGCAGGCGGTAACTTTCTACTTAATGGGAACCTGCAGCTTACCAGCAATCCTGGTGTCATCATCCAAGGTAATACAGAGATTAAGGGATCCTATAATTCTGAGAATAATAGCTATGTAGAAGTAGGTAAAAACTTTACAATTGATAAAAAGATTACTTTAAAAAGTAACTCTGTACTTTACATTAAAGGCAGTGCTTATTTAAATGGTGAAGTACATGTTCAGGAAAATGCTCAAATCATGTCAGACGGTAACATCTACATCAAAGGCAAACTATCACCTGACTGGGGCGGCGGCACAATCTGTGCTAAAGGAGACATAAAAATGGATCGACCCTATACCGGCCATGAACTAAAAATCCTCCCCAACAACCAAAAATGCCAAAAATAAAAGACCTATCCACCCGGGATAGGTCTTTCCTATACGCTTCTCACTCCACTACAAATTCAAAATCAGCAGTGAACTTGACATCTTTCCCGATCAATACACCGCCTGTTTCAAGTGCTGCGTTGTAAGTCAGGCCGTATGCTTCGCGGTTGATTTTGCCTTCTACTTCGAAGCCGGCGATTGTGCTGCCGTCCATTGGGTTTTTGGATGTGCCGTTGTATTCCACTTTGAATGTTTCTTCGTTCGTTACGTCT
Source organism: Terribacillus jepli (assembly GCF_047228925.1). Classification (NCBI taxonomy): domain Bacteria; kingdom Bacillati; phylum Bacillota; class Bacilli; order Caryophanales; family Bacillaceae; genus Terribacillus; species Terribacillus jepli. Next base: position 126,554 of record NZ_JBFEGH010000012.1, read on the forward strand.
TTAATTGTGAAGTCTCCAGTGATTTCGAATTCATCATCGGATAATTTCTTCACGGATTTGCTTTTGAATGTCATGGCAGGATGGTTCGCTGCATCGAAAAAGTCTCCGGATTGCAGGTGGCCGTCGCGGTCCGCGTTACCTGTGTTGATTGTCGCTGCTTGGATTGTTGCTGTAACGGATGAGTTATCCAAATCATTCAAATCTCCGCTGAATTGCACATCGAAGTCTTCGAATTTCCCCTTTGCTTTGGAAACCATCATATGTTTTACCGTGAATGAGATACTGCTGTGTGCTTTATCCAATTTCAAAACTGCCATGTTCGTTCCTCCTCAGTATTGTTTCTTCATTAAGTTACTTTACGTAAGTAACTATATATTAATTACTCCATTACGTCAAGAACTTCTTTAATAAAAAAACATTCCTTTTACGAAGGAATGTTTTCTGGCGTCTGTTTTAATTCATTATAGGAACTCACGCGGTTCCGGCCTTTTTGTTTGGCACCGATATACATGGCACGGTCGGCATGACGCACCAGTTCCAGGGCGTCTTCACTATTTTCCGGATAGCAGGCAACACCAATGCTTGCTGTCACATCCAGTACTACATTCTGCCCGCTGTCCAAGGTATGCTTGGTTTCAAATGGATGTGCAGTGATACTTTTCCAGATAGCTTCTGCTATTTCTTCAGCTTGAGAGGATCCATGGCGGGGTAGGATGACCGCAAATTCTTCTCCTCCATAACGAGCCAGTATTGCTGCCTCACCCACTGTCTCGCGCAATCTCTCAGCTACTTCCCGCAGGACATCATTCCCTGCTTCATGTCCATACATGTCATTCACCTGTTTGAAATGGTCCAAATCTATCATGATTAATGATACTGTATGCTCTGGCGTTATGTCTTGGAAAAGCTCGTTGAGTGCATTTTCAAAGTAACGATAGTTATATAAGCCTGTCAAAGGACACCGCTCACTGATCTGTTTCGTTTGCTCATAGTGGTATGCATTCAACAAGCTTACAGCCATGAAGTTTGCCAGTAAGTCGACCAGCATGAATTGGTATTTTTCATATATATTCCGCTGCTCGGAAAGAAGGACAAGGATGCCGATTATCTGATTGTCCCGTTCTATGGGCAAGCACATGAGACTTTCACTGTGAGAGGGGGCTGTTTCTTTCCATTTACCTATCCACTGCTTCCGTTTTCCGTAACGGACACCAGTCCCGCTCATCCAAACAGATCCGGCGATACCTTCTTCTTTTTTCTTTCTATCTCCTTGCTGGTAAAAGGAACGTTCTTTCGGATCATAAAGCCGAATCAGCTTAAGATCCTTCCTATTAGTAACGTCATACAAATAGGCTTGGTCGACCGGAACAAGCGAGACAATCCGCTCCATGAAAAGATCCAATGTTTCTTTTACGTTCAGCCGAGCAGTCAAATCATGCCCTATCTCACTGACAAGGCGAAGATGTTCATTCATACTGCGGCTCCTATAATAGAGACGCAATATATAAGAAGTACTTGCAATCGAAAAACCGATGAATACAACTGCGATAGGACCGATTTTATGATAAAGCAAATGCAAAAGGAGCGCAGCCGGGAGGATGTAAAAGGTCGTCATGAATTCCCAGAAAAAGCTTCGCTCGAAAATCTTATCCCGCTTGCCATAAATATACCTTCTCGTCAATGTAATCAAAAGGTGGTTCATCAAAAAAAGTGTCAATGAGTATGCGAGGATGCCAACAATATGCATCGGGGTCTCCAAAGCTTGAGCAGCATTTCCAGGAAGGTCGAACAAACTGTATATTCCAGCTGCTGAGACACTCATCAGTAAGAACATCAAATAATTCAAAGGGATGCGAAACAAACCTTCCCTTGTCATCCGGACTTGCAGCAATACGATGGTAACACTTACTGTAGTGATGATTAACTCCACAAATAAACCGAAATTCAGATAGATGACAAGCGTGATACCATTCAGGAAAAAGACAGGTATCTGGTTGACCATGATCGGAAAGAGCGCCACAATGATTGCCAGTGCGGTGAAAGCACCGAGGTCAAGCCATTTCAGATCATCCAGATTCGTTTGTTGATAGATGATATATAAGGAAGCCGGCCAAATGATAGCCCAAGCTGCCCATATCCATCGTTTCTCGCTGCTGTTCACCATCTAGCTTCTTCCTTCCTAACAGCGTACAAATAAAGATTCAGATAATTTAAACTACCATAGTTTTCTATTTCCCACAATATACTTTCTGACTTGGTAGATGAAATGCAGGGAGCCTGTAACAAAATAGACCGTATCGTATTGGTCAAGCCGGTATAAATGCTCAACCCATTCCTGCCAATCAGGAACGATATTCACTGTGGGAGAGACCTTCACCAAACTCTCCATGTCGATGGCTCTCGCATGCTCGAAAGTTGTCAGGGATATATTTGTCGTTAACTCACTCAGCTGCCGGATCATTTGTTCAAAAGGCTTGTCCTGGAATGCACTGAATAAAAAATGTATTTTCGTATCCGGGTAGTTTTCTTTAACAGTTTGGATGAATGTTGCCATCCCTTCTGCATTATGAGCTCCATCCAGGATGATTTTTGGTTCTTCTTCCACCAGCTCGAACCTACCCGGAAGCTGAGCCTGGCTGATTGCTTCCTTCACTTTTTTGTTATCGAGTGAAATACCCAATTCCTGCAGCGCATGGCAAGCTTCTGCTGCAACTGCTGCATTTAACCTTTGATGGGCTCCTTTCATCTTCGGATTGATCTGTAAACGATCAGCGTCTTGTGCCTCTACCCAGGTAATTTGTACAGCTGCTGCTTTTGCTTGCTGTTCCAATACTGCTCGCGCTTCACTTTGGGTTACAGCGCTGATCACCGGGGCCCCTGGCTTGATTATGCCTGCCTTTTCTTCTGCAATAGCGGAAATCGTATCTCCTAAAAAGCGCTGGTGGTCGAGTCCGATATTGGTAATAATACTTAGGATAGGCTGAAGGACATTGGTGGCATCACCACGCCCGCCCATGCCAGCTTCAATAACACAGATATCAGCTTGCTCGGCAAGATGGCAATATGCAATACAAACATGAATTTCGAATTCGCTCGGATAATCTTCAGCTCTGTCCATCTCTTCTATAATTGGCAAAAGCCGGTTGCATGCAGCTGTGAACTCCTCTTCCGTTATCCATTTTCCATCCACTTGGATGCTTTCCAAAAACCCGCCGGGAGTAGGAGAAATAAAACTGCCTGTTTTCCAACCGTTATATGTCAATGCCTGGGCAAGATAGGTGGATGTCGATCCTTTTCCATTCGTCCCGGCTATATGTATGCTTTTCATCCGACGTTCGGGGTTTCCTGATGCTTGTAGCAGCTGCTGCACCCGATACAGTCCCGGCTTGATGCCAAGATGTCTGCGGTTTGCCAAAAAAGCTTCTGCTTGTGCTAGGTTTGCAAACATAAAGCATCTCCTTCCATGTATAATTGATAATTATATCAAACTAGTTTGTGCTGCCACTATAGAAATAATTTCTTCTTTTGTTGCGCATCACCCAAAGAAAGGAAATTTAGTTATGGCTACACCGAAACTTGGCTGGGTCATTTATAACGGCCATCTTGGCGGCAAGAAATTCCTCGATTTCGCTGAATGGATTCAGCGCGCCGCCCATGCCAAAGGAATGGAAATGAAAATCACTAAAAATAATGCGCTGCTTGCAATGGTTGGAACTGACAGCAGCATCCTGATTAAAGAAAAGGAACTGCCTGACTTTGTCGTATTCAGCGACAAAGATATCCCGCTTGCCCAGCAGCTTGAAGCAATGGGAGTTCCACTTTTTAATTCCAGCAAATCGATTGCTGTCTGTGACAATAAGATCCTTATGTACCAAGCTCTATCAGAAGCAGGTATCAGGATACCCAAGACGATAATCGCACCGAAAATATTCCCAGGCACACTTCCGATTCAATTGGAGACGTTTGACCCTGCAATATCGGAGCTTGGTTTCCCCATGATCGTCAAGGAAGCTTTCGGATCATTCGGCGAACAAGTGTATCTGGTACATAATAAAGAACAATTGCATCGGAAAATCACCGAAATAGGAACCGAACCATTCGTCCTGCAGGAATATATCCAGTCAAGCCACGGCAGGGATATTCGGATAAACGTTGTCGGCGGCAAAGTCGTCGCCTCCATGATTCGCACCTCGGAAACTGATTTTCGAGCGAATGTGTCGCGCGGAGGCCATATGCAGCAGTATACCCCGACCGTAAAGGAGTCCGAACTGGCTATTGAAGCTGCTGCAGCCGTTGAAACCGATTTTGCAGGAGTAGATCTTTTATTCGGGCCAAAAGGAGAACCGCTTGTATGTGAAGTGAATTCGAATGCGCATATCCGCTCTATCTATGACTGCACCGGTGTGGATGTTTCTGTATCCATCATCTCCTATATAAAAGAGGTGCTGTCATGAAAGGCTGGCTGATTTATAATCGAGCGGATGCGAAGCGCAATGCTGCTTTCATCGATTGGTTCTTGGAAGAAAGTAATCGTCTGTCGATAGACTTGCAGCTCACCTACACAGATGAGTTGCAAGTGACTCTTCAAAACGGACAAGTATACCTGCAAACGAAAGAAAACGCCATACCTGACTTTGCCATTGTAAGAACAATCGATCCTATGTTAACCGCGCAGCTGGAACAGGCTGGCGTTGCTTGTTTTAATAACGCTGAAACTAGTTCATTGGCAAACGATAAGATCAAGACACATATGGAACTAGCCAAACTGGATATCCCAATGGTGGACATGTATTTTCAGACGCACACACCCCTTTCCTTGCCGCCGCTTGCATTCCCGTTTGTATGGAAATCAGCACATGGCCGCGGTGGCAAGGATGTGCACTTGGTGGAAACAGAAACGCAGTATCAGGAGTTACAAAAACTGTACACCGATCACCCGATCGTTATGCAGAAGCTGGCTCCAACTTCAGGTAAAGATGTGCGTGTTTTTGTGATTGGCAAGAAAGTCATTGCAGCTGTCCTGCGCAGCAGCGAGCAGGATTTTCGAGCTAATTATTCACTGGGCGGCAATGCAACACTTTATTCTTTAAATACAGAGGAACTTAAACTCGTTCAACGTATCATCGATCATTATCATTTCGGCTTTGTCGGCATCGATTTTCTTTTCGATGAGAACGGAAGCTTCCTCTTCAATGAGATAGAAGATGTAGTGGGCAGCAGAACGCTGAGCAGCGTCAGTGATATCAATATCGTAAAGCTTTATTTGGAATATATAAGTCAGTTCTTGGAGGGATATGATTGTACGCTGTAGCAGGATTTTTTGATGAGCATACCGAAAGAATGATCGCGGCATTATGGACAGAGCTGCAAGAGAAAGAAATCACCGATTACCCTTTTCGACGGAAAGGACACAGGCCTCATCTCACTTTTGCTTCCATCACTGAAGTCGAGCCTGTTCTATTACATGGTCTGCAACAAATTTCAGCTCAGTATGAGCCTCTTCCATTGAGCTTCCACCTGTTCGGAAGTTTTATGAAGAGCGATGCATTTCTGCTTATCCCGAATTTGAATGGTCCATTAACCGAACTGCACCGAGAGATAAACACCCTGCATTCGGCTGCCCCGTTCTTTACTCCGGATAATTGGATTCCACACATCACGATAGCCAATTATCTGAGTCAAACTCAATTTACGGCCGTTCAGCAGCTGGCTAAACAAAAACTGGATCCGTTTATGGCAACGATGATAAATCTTGCAATCATCCAAGTCAGGGAAAGTGATGTGGTAGAATTGCAGACATATTCTTTTTAGGATTATTCGCGTCTCCTTCCGATAGGAATTGTTGGAGTGTTTTGAAAATAATTCGTACGTCTGATTAAATTATCTTCATAGGAAAACGAAATATTGGAGGGTGATGGAAATGATAGCTGAATTAAAAAATGTGTCTTTAAAAAGAGACGGGAACTGGATTTTACAAGACCTGAATTGGCAAGTGGAAAAAGGACAGAATTGGATATTATTTGGATTGAATGGCTCCGGCAAAACTTCATTGCTGAATCTATTGAATGCCTACGCCTTCCCAACAACAGGGACCATGAGTGTTTTAGGTATGGAATTCGGCCGTACATATTTAGCTGAAAAACTGCGGATTCAAATCGGTTATGTCTCTTCATCCTTACAGCAAAAGATCGATTCAAGTGATAATGCATTCGAAGTCGTACTCAGCGGTGCTTATGCTTCCATCGGTCTTTATGAGACCCCTACAGATGAAATAAGGGAAAGGGCTGCACAACTGCTTTATGATCTTGGCTGTTTTGAGTACGCGAACCGCCACTATGAGACGCTGTCGCTCGGAGAAAAGCAGCGAGTATTGATTGCACGTGCACTGATGGCCGATCCGCCGCTGCTTATACTGGACGAGCCTGCCAATGGACTGGACTTCTTGGCGCGCGAAGCATTGCTTGAATCCATTGAAAGAATCAGCAATAAACCAGATGCCCCCACTATCATCTTTGTTACCCATCATATCGAAGAAATTTTACCTATTTTCGATAAAACACTACTGCTCAAGGAAGGAAAAGTGTTCGCATCTGGAGACACGAATCGTATGATATCAAGTGACCGTCTTTCCGAATTCTTCGGTATTCCGGTAAGCGTATTGTGGGAGAATGATCGCCCCCTGCTTTCCCGAGTACAGATGGCAAGTAAGTGAGGAGTTTCTTAGGAAGTTTCTGTTTTCTCGTTGCGTTAAAGTCCAGAATACGAAATTTAGATTGCTTCGATTAAAGAAGATGAGATGATGGCGAAGCGTTTCAAAGTTTCTCTCTGCATGCTACTGAAGCAAACGGGAAGATTCAAATTTCTCCCCGGTAAAAGAAAGCTTATAAAGAACGAACGGTCAGAGGCACAAGCCACTGACCATTTTTATGTTTTGAAAACATCCCGTTATTGATAAATCGTGCAAACTTCTCCTAACAGTAAAAATGGTCATTCTGACATGATAACAGCATATACGCGATGAATGGATTGTGAATAGTTTGGACTATGAGTACTTTTTGAACTAGAAGGAGGGATAATATGCCGCGGTTTTGTATTTTCCCAGGCTATAACTGGTGCGGACCGGGCTGCAGCGGGCCAGGTGCTCCCGTCAATAGAGTTGATGCTGCATGTAAGCAGCATGATATCTGCTATAGAAGAAGTGGAAATCGCTGTGAATGTGATCAAGCATTTATGAAGCGACTTCGTCCACTAATCAATCCGCATACACAAGAAGGTCGACATGCAAAGCTGATGTATAATTATATGAAACTTCAAACCAAAATAACTTGCAGTGGGTTTAGAAAGTAGGAGCTATTTTACTTATCTACAAGCTTTACATTCACATAGATCAACAGAATCAAATTAGCCAAGATGACTAATTGCATGGCAACTATACTCCATTCCGACGGGAAAATAAAAGGCACTAAAATCAAGATGGTTCCGCTAATTAAATAAAACGGGCTGACAAGATCAATAAATTTTTGTTTGTCCCGGATTCGCTGCTGATTATACCCTCTCAGAATGCTGACCATCTTTTTTACATTTACCAAATAAGCCAGCACGATGAACACAACGCCTAAGAAAACAGAAAAAATTTCGTGTTCCATGATCTGCCTCCTTGGAAAGAATTCTAGAATTACAATGCTCACAGAGGTTTAGACTGTCATATAGCATTATTATCCATTATATTAAATAAATCAAACCTCGGGTATTCTTTTCTCATCCTGTACCTCTTTTATGCAATATCTCTGGTCTTTAACCAATCAATATATCAGAAAACCCAATTCACTTTTTGCGGCTCATTTTTGTTTTCTATATCCCCTCTTATAGGTTATCGACCATATTCTATTTTGTATCGATAGATTTAATCCAATCAACCAACAAGTTTTAGTCGCTCTGCACATTTCAAAGTCCCAGAACATGGATAAAGAGTTAACGAAAAAAGAGCTTCAACGGAACCCTTCCATTCAAGACTTCAGCAGCTTGTTTTGATGCACATATACCGCAGCTTGGGTCCGATCATTCACCCGCAGCTTTGCCAATATATTGCTGACATGTGTTTTAACGGTTTTAATCCCGATAAACAGTTTATCCGCAATTTCCTGATTCGTCATTCCCTGGCCGATACAACAGAGCACCTCAAATTCTCTTTCTGTCAATTGATCATGGGGCAGCTGTTTTTTCTGTCGAAAGCTGTTCATTACTTTTGCAGCTACGGCAGCCTCCATAACTGTCTCCCCAATGGCAGCTTTTCTAATAGCTTCAGCAATTTGTTCCGCTGTTGATGTTTTCAGCATGTAGCTGAATGCTCCTGCCTCCAAAGCCGGGAAAACTTGTTCGTCATCGTAGAAGCTTGTTAGAATGATAATTTTAGCAGCTGAACCCGTCGCCATGATTTCCTTGGTCGCTTCTATCCCATTGCCATCGTCCATGATCAAATCCATGAGTACGACATCTGGATTTTCCTGCAGAACTAATCGAATGCCTTCTCGGCCGCTGCTGGCTTGACCGACGATGTCAAACTCATCTTCTGTTTCCAAGTAGGCTATCAGCCCTTTCCTTACAATATCGTGATCATCTATCACTGCAATCCGTATCATTAAGCCAAACCCCTTACTTTGTCGGTATTCGAAGACCAATTTGCGTACCAATGCCCGCACTGGCCCGCACTGTGAACGTCCCGCCCAATTCTTCACAGCGTTCCTGCATGGTTTTTAATCCAAGTGATGTTTTTCTCTGCTGTACAACTTTTGTATCGAAGCCTTTGCCGTTGTCCTGTATGTTAACTGCTACATCCATGCCTCTTGTAAACAATTCAATCGTTACTTCACTTGCTTCAGCATGGCGCAATGTATTTGAAAGAGCTTCTTGTATAATACGAAACAGATGCTCTTCCACCGATCTAGATAATTGTTTCGTTTCTTCAATATGTACGTTAAATACAAGTTGCGTGCGAGATTTCAACTCTTCAATCAGCTTTTCGACTCCGCTGCCAAGGGACTCTCCTGAAAGATGTACAGGTCGCAAATGCAGCAGCAGTGCCCGCATCTCGGTCTGCGCCTGTTGTGCTATTTGCGAAACTTCTACGATCTTGTCTCTGGCAGCTTCTGGTTTCTTGTCAAACATCTTTACGCCAGCTTTCGACATCATTGTCAATGCAAATAATTGCTGGCTGACCGCATCATGTAAATCCCTAGCCAGGCGTTGACGTTCTTCCATTGCAGCTGCTCTACTGGATCCTTCTGCAAGTTCTGCCTTCTCATCCGCCATACGCTGAAGCGATTTTACTTGCGCATTCATTTTATCTGTCAACTCATTCAAATCTTTACCTATTCGAGCTATTTCATCGTTGCTGTTGTCCACAATCTTCGCTTTATAGTTTCCATTGGCAACCATCGTAATAAACAATGACAAATAATCCATGCGATCCTTTATTTCTTTGCTATCTTGAAAGCCAACAAAAATGGATGTAATAAGATGAAGAATAATATATATCAGCAAAAAAGTGAAAATCGCTTGTACACTCAGCCATATCGGTTCAAGTAAAACATGGACAGACAGCAGAATACCAAGGAGAAGAATTGCGTTTAGGAACAACGTGCGTACATTAGTTTTGATATACGAGTATCGGATACTATTAAGTTTTTTTAACATCTATGTCACCTCAAATCCGATCCACTCGTATTTGACCTGCCTTATAGTCGATGTAGATATCGAGCTTTCGGGTCGCATCTGCATATCCTGGTGTTTCATAATACATCCTGCGGTTGATACCCTCGGAAGTTTCTCCAAAGACATTTATCTCTCCCGCCTTAATCAATGCTTCCAAACGGAACTCTAGGTTATCAGGGAGGATAATTCGTACTTCCCCGGCCCATCCCTTTAAATGAAAAGGTATTTCCTCATTTGGAATGAAAGCTTTCGTAAAGTCCACATAATACTCTCCTACAGCATTCTTCACTTGAGTGGGTTCCACTGTCCACCCTTCACTATCAAAACGATGTTCACCCACTGCATAATTTTGATACTTTTTGTATTCTTTCGTGTACTTTTCCTTTTGACGACTGTCATTCCATTCTATGTTCACAGCAGCTTTGCGCTTTTTACCCTTTTTGCCAAAACGTAACAAACTGACTCCCATAAATATGATAAGCAGCGGCCAAAGCTTAAACACATCCGAGAATTCAAAAGTCAGTATTTCAAAGCGGTCAAGGACAAGCAATCCGCCGAACAGAAGACAGAATATGCCAAACCAAAATCCTCCGTCTCCTCGGAAAAAATCTATTAAGGCTTTCAATCCGAGTAATACAATGAATACTGGATACAGATAATGCCAGCTTTCGCTGTAATTCCATTCAATCACGCCTATGTTCGACAATACTAGAACTAAACCGATCACAATAATTGCGATAGCAAATAAATTACTCCACATTCGTTTCATCTTATCCCACCTGCTTATACCATTTCTTGATGCTTTTCCTTATTATAACTGTTAAATGTAGTAAGTTGTTTATTTCGAAGGCACAAAATTCCAGTAAACATGACTAATATTCCTCCAGTAATACAAAGAACCTGGATACTGACACCCATTCCCAGCAATGCCGACGTAACCATATAGGACACTGGAATAAGGCCGGTCGAAGCAAGAGCCATGATACTCATCACCCTGCCGATCATCCGTCGATCTGTTGTCTGCTGCAGCATAGTCGAGATTGGTATATTGGTTAATTGAAGACAGATACCAATAGCAAGAATCGCTGCTGCCGAGGTCCAAAAATGAATTGCTGCTCCGTACAAAATAAAGAATGCACTCATTGCGATCAAACTGAATATTACTGTATGTCCTGGATTCCTTAAATTTTTGACCAGCACCAGGCTAAGCGCTGCAGCAAGAGATCCAATCCCTAATGCACCTTCTAAGATCGTCAAACCTAACGCATTCGTTTGAAAGACATCCTTTGCCAGCAATGCGACCGATAAAGAAACCGGACCAGTCAGGAAAAAGTTGATGAAGAAGCTCACTATCATTATGGTCCGAATCAAAGGATTATGTTTTACATAGTTGAAACCTGCTTTCACATCTTCCAGTGGTGATTGTTTTATCTCAGTTGTTTCCTTCTGCGTTGAAATTGTCCGCAGCAAGGAAATAGACAAAGTTGCTGCACATAACATGACAATAGCGAGTGTAAATACTGCAGGAAATCCACCCAACACAATCAGACTTCCGCCTATAGCCGGTCCTACAATAGGACTGACCATATTCGTCATTTGAACCATCGCATTACCTTGCTGCAAGTTGTCTGGTTTAAGTACTTCTGGCAATAGCGACCCTGCCGCCGGATAAGAAAAAGCATCCGAAACACCGAACAACGCAGACAGAACCAACAGGTGCCAAGGCTGCAGCATATCCATTAACAAAAGTCCGATGACAATACCCACCAATACTGCCCTGGAGGCGTCTGATGTAAGTAAAATTAATTTTTTCGATATGCGGTCAGCTGTCATGCCGCCAATAATAATAAATAATAGCCTTGGAACCGAAGCTGCAAAAAAGAGCATCCCAAAATAAAACCGATTTTCAGTGATGGACAGCATTAGCCATTCCGCACCCATTAAGTAAACATAATAACCAGGCGCAGAAAATAACATACTGATAAATACCAGCCTAAAATTACGATTGCGAAACAGCTGCCATTTGCTTACCATTGCTTCTTCTACCATTTCTCCGACCTTCTTTCCATTTGTTACCTTTAGTATAACCGGGCGGAAATACACAGAAAACGATCTGCGGAATGGAATTGTCTCCGCCTTAAGACGGAGACAATTCTCGGACCATTCAGTACAGCAATAACTCGATCCATCTACAAGTGCGTTCTTTAAGTTTACGATCTGCTTTGATATAAAGAAGTGAAATGGTATTGTAAAAATAATGAACACCCATACCTTTTCATAATCGAAGAACGTATCAACAATAAAGGGGTGAAAAAATGGAGCAGCCTAAGCAAGTTGATCGTCAGTCACAAATAGAGGAGACAATGGATAAGCTGTCACATTACTGTCTATATCTTACGAAGAATAAATGGGATAGCGAAGAAATAACACAAGAGGCAGTTTTAAAAACACTGACAAAATATAAGGAAGACACCTTTCCTCCACCAGTCAGCCTGTTGAAGAAGATTGCTTATCACGCCTGGATAGACCGGATACGAAAACAGAAGAAAGAAGAGCTTGTATCTGAGATCCATGACTTAGCGACAGCGGATAAGAAAGACACAGAGCAGCAAATGGATCATCTGCGAAAACTTACTCCAAAGCAACTGGTCGTTTTTGTCTTAAAGGAAGCTTTTCATTTTCAATCCACAGAAATTGCAGAGTTACTCGGTATAAACGATTCGGCTGTTAAAGCGCTTCTACACAGGGGACGCATGAATATTTCAAACGACACTATGCACCCACTCGTCCGGAGCTCTTGGGAAAACTTGCAGCAGGAGGAAATATTGGAGCTTGTGGAAGTCACACTAAACAGGGACGATCCCGCAGAGCTTATTCGCTTTCTACCTAATATGCTTCATACTTCAAAATCTTCCCTTCAGACAAACTCAAATGTTTATATGGCTGCAGCCTAAGGCTGCAGTTATTTTTTTGCCCGTATCTTATAACATTTTAATTTCGTTCTAATTAAGAAGAATGAAAGGAGAATGTTAACAATGACTGCAATACCTTATGTAGTGGAGCAATCGAATATGGGCGAACGGTCCTATGACATCTATTCAAGACTGTTAAAAGATCGAATCATTATGGTGAGTGAAGAAATTAACGATAGCATGGCCAATGCAATTGTGGCGCAGCTGTTATTCCTGGCTGCAGACGACCCGGATAAGGATATTTCGCTATACATCAATAGCCCGGGAGGTTCGATATCAGCAGGTTTTTCAATTCTAGATACAATGCAGTATATAAAACCTGATGTACAGACGATTTGCACAGGCATGGCTGCTTCTTTTGGTGCAATGCTGCTTCTTGCCGGAACGCCGGGAAAAAGATATGCTCTGCCAAATAGTGAAATTATGATTCATCAGCCGCTTGGAGGAGCCAGAGGTCAGGCAGCCGATATTGAGATCACTGCCAAAAGGATTATTAAACAAAGGCAGCATATCAACCAAATGATAGCGGATTTTACCGGACAGCCAATCGAAAAAGTAGCAGCTGATACCGATCGTGATTATTTTATGAGTGCTACGGAGGCGAAGGATTATGGGATCATTGACGCCGTTTTGATCCGCAAATGAGAACTGCATGCGTATAAATGTGCTCTCTTAAGAAATTGCAGGTACCCGGGGAAATCTAAAAATAGAAAAATTAACGCAAACATATTTAGTAGTTTCCTGCCATAAGCTCCCCTGACTGCACAAATGATATTACTTATGAACCCCCCTGAGATGCACTTCAAATTAGGGGGGATTTTTATGAGACCAATTTCAATCCCACAGCTGCTCCTAAAACCATAGCAATAAACAATATTCTTTTCCAATCCTTAGATACAATAAAGAATAACATCCCAATTATTGCCGCCCTTGATGCTCCAATCCCGTCCAAACGGCATAGGCTGTGCCCATAGGCAAGCTTGCCATCGCAATAAAAAGACAAAGAAAGCTAGCTCCAAATCCTAGAATCAGTAAGAATACCTTCTGATGACCTAACATTTCAAACAATCCAGCCAAAATTAAAAATGTCCACGTCATTACTGTTCTTCCCCCTCTGCTTCTTTATCTTTTGTAACCAGTTTCAGACCAATTACCCTGCAAGTAATAGAGCTCCAACAAGAACTTTAAGGACGAATGGCTGCTCAAAAAAGATAATTTCCGAGAAAAAAGTACCCGCTGTTCCCAACCCGACAAACACCGTCCCAACTGGTACATAGCGCCAGCTCTTATCATCAAATAAAAGCTAATCACGATCGCTATTATTGTTCCAATACATTCCAACGGGCAATTTGCATGTTTTAACCCAATAACACTTCAAAAACTGCCGCTACTTTAACTATAAACCAATGTTTGTTCAATTTTTCCACCTCCGGATTTTAGTTTCTCCATGATAAAAAGCCTGGGAGTAACTGTAAAACAGTTTCTCCCAAGCTTTTTTCCTTCCGTGACACTGTGAATACTGTGAGTTTTCTCTCGGACCAGACCAACCTAAGCTATGGAACCCTAGAAAACAATTTCAAAATTCAATTCACCGCATTGTATAGGATTACTTAAAAAATGATTGAGACGAGGTAAATGGACAGGTAAGTTTAAAGAAGTATATTGCCCTATTCTTAGGTAGGGACAGGAAAAGTATAATGGTAATGAAATACTATAGATTGCAGAAATTGGAGGGATCCAAGTGGCGAAACCAGTGCTTTTAGAAGAGAAATTTGAAAGTAAAGAATTAAATAGCTTACTCCAATGGCGTCATGAACCCAAGAAATGGTTTATTGACACAGCTAATTCCAAGTTAGTTTTAGAAACCGATCCGGAAACAGATTTCTGGCAAAAAACACATTATGGCTTTGAAAATGACAATGGGCATTTTCTTTATACAAAAACAGATAAGAACTTTAGGATGACCACAAAGGTTAAAGCATTGCCAAATTCAAAGTATGACCATGCAGGTTTGATGATTCGCCATTCAAAGAATACCTGGGTAAAAACATCCTTAGAATATATAACAACTAGTTTAAGCAAATTGGGCGCAGTAGTCACAAATCAAGGGTACTCCGATTGGTCAACACAGTATGTAAAGGATAAAGAGATTGACTTATACTTCCGGATATCCAGAATTGCTTCTAATTGTTATATTGATTTTTCCTGGGATGGCGAAGAATGGATGCAAATGCGCATAGCACATTTGGACATTCCCGATGACGCTCCCATTTCTGCTGGATTATTTGCATGCAGCCCTCAAGGAAAAGATCAGTCTGTGCGTTTTGATTTTCTTACCATAGAAGAACTTTCATCTGATCCGAAGGAAGCTTACTTGTAAGTTGCCTGCTCATCAATGACAGTCAATTATTTAATACCCAATTAAAAGTAGAAGATCAATGATATCAGGACTGCACGCCAAAAGTTAGAGTAACACATAACTTTTGGCATGCATTTTTATGGTGAAATATAGTGAGGGATTTAAACTAAAATTGTAAAAATGGGTGGGACTTAGGATACGTCTTTCTAGCCGACAAGAATGATGATGAAATATACAAATACGATAATCGTAAAGAATTACTATATACAAAAAGAGAAGAATATCCATTATAGTCATTGAAGAGTCATTAAATCTTCAATCAAAGGGGCAATTCATATGAATCCCAAATTACAAAAGAAAATAACAACTTAGGAAACGGCAAGAGATTTCCTGCAGATAAGAGTTCTTACCTATCAAGAAAGATGACCATGTTTTAGATCTTGGAGCTGGTACTGGTTATATATCTTTTGGTATTGCTGAACTCGTTAAAACTGTTTATACATTCAATTATGATGAAGATATCCTTAAATACTTGGATACAGTAGCAAAGGAAAGAGACATTGCAAACATTATTACTGTTTCAGGTAAATTTAAAGATATTCAGTCAGATAACCATTTTTTGATATAGCTATGCTTCAATAGCTTTACCGAAGTTCAGCCAATTTCATTAGCTTAGAAATCATGATTAACGATATCAACCAGCTTAAATTTTTTGTTCTCATATTCAAATTTCAGGATGCAGCAATTTCCAATGCGTTCTTGCTGTTCGATGGAACTTGTATGCTCCCAGTACCTCATAAAGTTTCTACAAGCTGCGCCATGAGATACAGCTAAGACGACTCCATTATCTCCTTCCATGATATTTTTGCACGTAGCTGCCATTCTTTCTTGAAATTCTTCCTGATCTTCACCACCGTATTTAACAAAGAAATCACCATAAGGAAGTGGGGGATTCAAGTCTTCACTTTCTCCTTCAAAAGTACCGAAATTCCATTCTTTTAATCCTTTCAATCTCGTGTATGGCATTTCAGTCACAATTTCCAATGTGTCACTCGCTCTTTCCGAAGTAGAGCTAAAGGCTTGGTCAAACACAATATTATGTTCCTTGAAATAATTGGCGGCAGCTTTGGCTTGTTTGATACCTAACGCTGTCAGTGGTGAATCACACCAGCCTTGAACTTTTTTTCTTTTGTTGAATAATGTTTGTCCATGTCTCATTAAATACAGTGTTTTTTTCATTATACAGCTCCTTCATTTTCAATAATCAATCCCACATCAAGGAAGTAGATTTAATTTCCTGCCATATATCACTATTTAGGAAGGGAATTAAATATGCAGTTCTATTAAACAAAATTTATTAGTTAAAAAGTGCTTTGAGAGGATTAGGCAAAAACTTGATATGATTGTGTTTATGGTTAATCAAAAGTTTGTGACATAATGAAAGAGGTTACATAAGCAACTTTGCTAAGGGGAGGACCATATAAATGGAATATACAAAACTAGGGAATACAGGTTTGGATGTGTCCAGATTCAGTCTTGGCTGTATGAGTTTTGGTGAGGCAGAAAGATGGATACACCAATGGGTGCTTAATGAAGAGCAAAGTCGTTCCATCATAAAAAAAGCACTGGATCTCGGAATCAATTTCTTCGATACGGCAAATGTGTATTCAATGGGGACCAGTGAAGAATTCCTCGGACGCGCTTTGAAAGACTATGCCAATCGGGATGAAATAGTACTGGCGACAAAAATTCACGGCCGTATGCATGAAGGTCCAAATGGTGCAGGTCTATCTCGCAAAGCCATCATGAGTGAGATTGATAAAAGCCTTAAGAGACTCGGAACAGATTATATTGACCTCTATATCATCCATCGCTGGGATTATGACACCCCGATCGAAGAGACGATGGAAGCATTGCACGATGTGGTGAAAGCCGGAAAAGCTAGATATATCGGGGCCTCTGCCATGTACGCTTGGCAGTTCCAAAAAGCATTGCATGTAGCAGAAAAACATAACTGGACACGTTTTGTATCGATGCAGAACCATTATAATCTCATCTACCGCGAAGAGGAGCGGGAAATGCTCCCTCTTTGTAAAGAAGAAAAAATCGGTGTGACTCCATACAGTCCCCTTGCTTCTGGAAGATTGACACGTGATTGGTCCGAAACGACTCTGCGTTCCAAGACGGATCAAATTCAAAAGTCCAAATATGATAAAACCGCTGATGCCGACCGCTTGGTTGTCGAACGGGTAGCCGAAATTGCAGATAAACATGGAGTACCACGTATCCATATTGCACTAGCCTGGCTGCTAGCGAAAGAAACAGTTACATCTCCCATCATAGGAGCTACGAAAATTTCTCATCTGGATGATGCCGTAGGTTCCTTATCCGTAAAGCTGACAGATGAAGAAATTGCCTTCCTTGAAGAACCTTATGTTCCGCATGCCGTAGTCGGACCTAACTAATAAAAAAATGCTACTCGGTTATGGAGTAGCATTTTTCATAGCACCTTTTTCGCTAATATATCAATTCTGTACTATTTCTTCTCATTACTCAGGATTAAAAGAACGTCAGTTTAAATTCCGAATCGATTTCGTGAGATACACGGACTATGAAGTCAGGTTCCACACATACAGGTTACTCCCTTGAATCTTTTGCGATGGACAGGATGGTTATCGTACCTAGAATTAATATCGTGCCAATCCACTCTGCCAACCCAAATGGAATATGGAACCATAGTATGGAAAGAAAAGTTGCAGATAATGGTTCGACAGATGCTAAAATACTCACCTTGGAAGCTGCAATATATTTTGTGCTTTCCAGATAAAAATAAAAAGCAATGATGGTACCAAAGATGATGACAAACATAACGGCTGCAATGGAGGATAAGGACCATTCCCCTTGTACTTGCCATGGTGGATGGATGAAACTGAAACTGACACCGCCGATCAGCATACCCCATCCTACTACTATTCTAGCACCCCAGCTAGCAAGCAGCTTTAGAGGTTGTAACGTATAAAAACTTAAAGCAAAAGCCGAAGCAACACCCCAGAAAACGGCCCAGCCTGAAATAGAAAGAGATTGTATATTACCTCCTGTCACAAGAAGAAAAGTACCTATAATCGCAATGACAACAGATAGAACAATTGTGAATGATGGCAAACGCCTTGACCTTACAGCCAAATAACAAGTAATGATTGCTGGCGCCAAATATTGGAGTATGGTGGCTGTCGCTGCATTTCCGTATTCAATTGCGGCAAAGTATGTATATTGGACAGCAAGCATTCCCAGAATCCCAAAAAGAATGAGACTGATAGCTTCATGCTTATTTTTCCAAATACCCCATACTTTTCGGCCCTCTTTCATAAAAGCAATTGTCAATAAGACAATTCCAGCTGCCAGTAATCTTACTACTGTAAGCCACTCCGTACTAAAACCTTTTGTTTGAAACAAAAATTGAGCCACCGTTCCTGAAACTCCCCAAAAGATTGCCCCAATCAGTACTAAAGCAGTACCGACCAGTTGATTATTTTTCACTTTAAAACGCCCCCTACTCTGTTACAAGAGTATCATGATAAAGAAAGATACATCTATTTGATACTAAAATCGTATATAAAATATAAGTATATTGAGGTAAGAGATGCAAATTAAAGAATTCTTAATCAATCAGGATTTAGAAGAATTAACACAGCATAGAACAGTTGAATTACCTGTGGCATGCTACGAAACAACAATCAAGGAAAATATACACGGGCATATTCCGCTGCATTGGCATAATGAGGTCCAGTTTGTACAGATTCTGAATGGGAGTGCTGTATTTCAAATCAATGAAGAGAAAGTGATGGTCAACAAAGGCGAAGGTATTTTTATCAATAGCGGCTGTTTGCATAAAGCTGATGACTATAACAATTCAGGCTGCATTTATATATGTTTAAACGCTTCTCCTTACACTTTTCTCTCAAAGGAACTGCACACAAAGTATGTAAGCCCATATATTCAAGCGACTAATTTGACGCACTTGCATATAGGAAAGAAGGAAGAATGGGAGAGAAATATCCTTAAAGCAATATTGAAAATTCATCAACTGATCGAGCAAAAGAATCCATTTTATGAGATAGTCGTAGTAAATCACCTTAATCTTATATGGCAAAACTTGATCATGAATGGCATGCAGCTGGAATACAGCGAATCAGAAATGGTAAGAAGTCAGCGGATGAAACACATGCTCAATTGGATCCATTTGCATTTCGATGAAAAAATCAATTTGGCTGATATTGCGAAAGCCGGGCAGCTTAGCCGTGCTGAATGCTGCCGTTATTTTAAACGCATAGTCAAACAGTCACCTATGAACTATGTAATGGAATATCGTATAAATAGAAGCCTGTCCTTGCTCCAAGACCCAAGTTCCAATGTCACAGAAGTGGCTTATCAAGTAGGATTCAATAGCAGCAGTTATTTTATTGCCAAGTTTCGTGAATCCATCGGAATGACACCGTTTGTGTATAAGAAGCAAAGTGACTAGTATTTTATCGCGAATAAAATAGGAGCAACGCAATTGCTTTGCTCCTTTGATTTATTCGTGATTAGATACAAGTATTTTATTGTCATAAACGTGGTGACGTCCCCTTGGTACTATCATTGGAGTATTGGAGACTGGATCTTGAATGACCGTACAGTTTAGCTCGAATATTTCCTTGATCAACTCATCCGTGATGATGTCAGATGGCTGTCCTTCCGCAATCAGCTCCCCTTTGCGAAGTGCAAAGATATAATCTGCATAGCGAGCAGCAAGATTGATGTCATGAAGAACCATGACAATCGTCGTGCCATATTTTTTATTAAGATCTGTCAGTAAGTCCAGGATCTCTATTTGATACGTGATATCCAAAAATGTTGTTGGCTCATCAAGGAACAATATATCCGTCTGCTGAGCCAATGCCATTGCAATCCAGACTCGCTGCCTCTGTCCTCCTGATAATTCATCCAGATGCCTATTGGCAAGTTCAGTAATCCCCATCATATCCATTGCTTCTTCGACCGCTTCGTAGTCCTTTTCTGACCAACCACTCAGCAAGGATTGATGCGGGAATCTGCCTCTGCCAACCAAATCAGCCACTGATATTCCATCAGGAGCGATCGGGGACTGCGGCAGCACCCCTAATACTTTAGCCAGTTTCTTTGGAGGCATCTTGTGGATTGCTTTTCCATCCAGAATGACCTCCCCTGATATCGGCTTGATCAGTCTTGCCATTGTTTTGAGCAAGGTAGATTTACCACAGGCATTAGGACCAATAATGACGTTGATCTGGTTGTTTGGAATACCAGCATCGATTCCGTGAAGGATTTTCTTATTATCATAACCGGCAACAATTTGCTCTGCTTGAAGATTGTGAGTTGATTTCATCATATATATCCCTTTCGATTCATCCGTATAAGTAAATAAAGCAGATAAGGCGCGCCAACCAATCCTGTTATGATGCCGACTGGATATCTGACTTCGAAGGCGAATTGACCGATCAAGTCTGCACCGAGCACCAAATTGATGCCTACAAGACCTGCTGTCAGCACATTTGAATAACCAGTCCCTACCAATCTCTTTGCGATCGGACCCGAGAGGAATGCGACAAATGCGATCGGGCCGGTGGTTGCAGTTGCAAAAGCGATCATGAATACAGCACTTAGTATAAGAATCAATCTTATCTTATTGGTGCTCAACCCAAGGGATAAAGCCGATTCTTCCCCTAATTCGAGTATGTCTAAATGCTTTCCCAAAACAAGAAGCAGCGGTGCGCAAATCAGCACTGTACAGATAAGCGGTAATAAAGTTTCCATTTTAGCGCCATTTAGGCTTCCGCTCAGCCACCGCAGCGCTGCTGGCATATCTTCTTGACTGCCGATCATCAGCAAATAGGAGATCACGGCGCTAAGCGCTGCTTGAAAACCTATCCCAATCAAGATAAGCCTTCCGATTGAAAAATGGCTGCCGGATGACAATATATAAATAAGTAAAACGGTAACAAGTCCCGCTATTACCGATGCTAACGAAACAGCCGTATTGCTCGTTTGAAAAATAAGTATACTGAACAAAGCTGCCGCACTGGAACCTGTCGTGATACCTAGTACGTCTGGATTGGCAAGGGGGTTGCGCAGCATTGTTTGGAAGATATGGCCTGCCATCCCAAAAGCCAAACCGGCAAAAACACCTGCTGCCATCCTTGGAAGCCTTATCGTGTTGACAGCAAAATATGCTCCCGGGACTCTCTCCCCCATCAACACTTGAAACACTTCAGAGATAGGATAAATTGTATTTCCCAGTAAAAGCATGGCAATACAGAGGCCGGTAGCAAGCAGGGCCAGCAGTCCGTTGATTGCCAGCCATTTTCTGAAACGGCGCTGTCTGCCTTGTTTAATCACTCTAATGGCGGAAGTCGTATTCATAGCGCTTTCACCTTCAGTCTGGTTGCGAGTATTATCAATACCGGAGCACCAATGAAAGCTGTGATGATGCCGGCTTCCACTTCACCAGGGCTGCCTATCAATCTGCCAAGTACATCGGCTATAGTCAATATGGCAGCACCCGAAATAGCTGACATTGGGATGATGAAACGTAAATCAGGGCCAAAAATGAGCCGCATCAGATGTGTCGCCAGCAGACCGATGAATCCGATCGGACCAGCCAATGCTGTAACAGCTCCGCACAGGATGACTCCAGTGAAAGCAGCAGTAAATGTCAGCAAGCCTGTTCGAACGCCTTGACCGGTTGCAATCTCATCTCCCAGCAGTAAAGCATTTAGCGATGGTGCCAATATAATGGCCAGCAATATTCCAGCCGCCAAGAATGGTAAAAAGATCAAAATGTAATCCCAGTTTGCAGCACCGACACTGCCGACCTGCCAAAACCTGAACTGATCCATGACAAAAGAGCGCGGCAGCATGATGGCACTGATCAAGGAAGATAAGATAGCACTTGTAGCCGCCCCTGCCAGTACAAGCTTAAGAGGCGTATTACCAGTACGCCCCATTGACCCAATTCCGTATACGATGATTGCCGTTAGAACCGCTCCCAAAATCGAAAGCCAAATATAGTGACCAGCCGCGCTGATATTAAAATATGCTATTCCAATAACCACAAACAAGGAAGCACCTGTGTTGACTCCCAATATACTGGGATCAGCTAGCGGATTTCGCGTTACAGCTTGCATAAGAGCACCGGAAACCCCCAGTGCTCCTCCGCATAATAAACTGAATAGCGTACGCGGAATCCTTTCATGAACGACAGCTGCCGTATAGGAATCAGAGCTGGACGCCAACAATCCAGCCATTAAGTCCTCCAACGTTACAGACCTTGATCCAAAAACCAGGGAAGCCACGATACTGATGCTCAGTAAAAGGAAGAAAACGAGCATGATGCCTGCGTAGTAGCTTCGTTTATGCCCCACTGGTCTTTTTGTTGTTACATTACTGTTCATTGTTACTTAATGCTTCCTCAATCTGTGTTACATAATTATCAATCGTATACTCAATCGCAAGCGGATTAGGAGTACCAGCTGCGGCCAAATCAGAATTATTAGCGATAAATACGACAGCTCCATTTTGGATAGCTTTAATCTGACCCAATCTTGAATCATTCTTAACCGCTTCATATGTGCTGTCATCGCCATACCCGATGATCAAGTCTACGTCATTAAGGACATCTGCATTTTCTGCACTTAAGTTCAGAGAATAGGCAGCATCATCTTCAATTAAGTCAGAAATACTTTCCGGGAATTCCATCCCCATCTCTTCCAAGAAAGCAACACGGGAATCAGCCGGTGTATACAGATGGAATTCAGATAGATCATTTGCCGAGAAATTGACCCAAGCGACTTTCTTTCCTTTGATTTCTGGATGCTCGTCCACTTTTTCTGCTATCAAATTCTCGGTATCCTCTATCAGCTGTTCCCCTTCTTGTTCCATTCCCATCCCTTTTGCGTTCATGGTAACTTGATCACGCCAAGAAGTTGTCCACGGGGATGTTGGATAAGCTACAACAGGTGCGATTTCACTAAGCGTGTTATAGTCTTCTTCTGTTATACCTGAATAAGCTGCAAGAATGACATCAGGCTGTGAATCAGCAATAGCCTCAAAATCAAGTCCGTCTGTATCCTGGAATACATTTGGATTGTCTTCACCTAACTCCTCCAATTTTTCAGCGGTCCATGGCAGCAAACCGCTGTCATCCTGAACACCGAAGTTCGCCGCCGAGAACCCAACCGGCACGACACCAAGTGCAAGCGCAACATCTTGATTGCCCCATTGGATCGTTGCTACACGCTCAGGCTTGGAATCTAAAACTGTTTCTCCGAATGCATGCTCAATCGTGATTGGATACCCCTCAGAAGATGACTCTCCCGATGAACCACTGCCTTTTGAATTCTCTTCTGTGTTCGATGAATTGGAACACGCAGACAAAACCAATAAGAACAGTACCGCAAAAATTGCCGCTTTAAAAAACGATTTATGTTTTTTGACCACTTTTTATTTCTCCCCTTTTTTGGATATTGCTATTAGTGCAAATACTCGATAACTCGTTTGTTATAATTCTATGTAACCTTCACAATTGATACTGGTTCTCATTATCAATGATACAGTTAATGGCATTCTTTAATCAAGGCTTTTTCACTACTTTTTAGACTATTTGGAGAAGAGTGAAGTTTCTTGTATCCTGATAGGCAAAAGTGAGTAAAGTAATCCAAAAAAAGAGCCACAGTTGATGTGACTCTTCCAGACGGCAATATTATTGGATATTTCTTATTTCTGTTTCCTCTTCTTTTTTATTCCGCCCCAAAATAAAAGCAAGTACTATCAAAACTGATAAAGCAGTAAAGCAAACTACAGTCCCAACGGAAATACCTTTGCTGAACGATGACCCGATCAAAATGGTGACAAGACCTGCCAGCCCAACAATCGTCGTCGTCGGGAACAGTTTCATTTGGAAGTGTGGCATTTCTGCATAAGCAGGACGCAGCTTTAGCTGCGCTGCACAAATTCCAATCCAAAGCAGCAACATAGTAAATCCAGGGATCGTCATCATCGTTCCAATGATACTTTCGGGTGCAAAATATGCTAATCCAGCACCAATCAATGATAAAACAGCGTTCAAGAAGATCGCATTTATTGGTGAACCTGCTTTAGATGTTTTCGCCAAAAGCTTTGGTGCCTCTCCTTTTTCAGCTAATGAAAACATTGTTCTCGAGGTAGCAAACATTCCTGAATTTGCAGCAGACAATACGGCAGTGAGTAAAATGAAATTCATTACATGAGCAACCCCTGGAATACCGATAGCGTCCATCACTTGGATGAACGGACTTTCCGTTCCGGCAACTTCATTCCAAGGAATGAGTCCAGCTATGATTGTAATAGGTAAAATGTAAAACAGCAATACACGCCATACGACGCCCTTGATTACTTTAGGCAAAACCTTTTTCACATCTTTTGTTTCAGAAATCGCTACCCCGATGAGTTCAGATCCTCCGAACGAGAACATGACGATTAAGCAGGCAGCGAATACACCCTGTATGCCATTCGGGAAGAATCCGCCATGCCCGAACAGATGCTGGGTCGGTGTGGCAGGGGCAAAATCAGTCAAACCCAGCAGAACCGCCCCGCCTAACAGGATAAATAATACGAGCGCAATGATTTTAATACTAGCGAACCAGAATTCCATTTCTCCGTAAAATTTCACTTGCAGACTATTGATGCCGATAATAAGTGCTGCACAAATGGCGCTTAACAACCAAAGTGGTGTATCTGTAAACCAAAATTGTAAAAACGAACCTGCAGCCAAGATCTCCACAACCGTGACAAGCGTCCAGTTGATCCAGTACAGCCAGCCAACGATGAAGGATATATGAAATCCAAATGCCTTATGAACCAAATGCTGTACATTGTGATTCGGATACACAACTGCCATTTCAGCCAAAGCAACCATGACAATCAGCAATAATGCGCCGCCAAGCAAGTAGGAAACAATCACACCAGGCCCGGCAATCCCCAATGTTTCTCCACTCCCTTTGAAAATACCGGTACCGATCATACCTGCTAACGCCAAAAACTGAACATGCCTAGGTAAAAGCTCTTTCCGCAAACCATTTTGACTCATTTTTTTCTCCTCTTTCTATATCAATTCTTATTAGGATTAGTTTTGTATAGTAATAGTCATCATCCATGGACAACCACCTCCTTTAAGGATTTTCAGGAAATAAAAAATCCCTGCTGAACTTATTCAGCAGGGACGAAATCATCGCGGTACCACCCTAATTATTGACATATGGATATGCCAATCTCTCATTCCTGATAACGGCTATTCACCGTTTTCCCCTCACCATTGGTTCGAAGAAAAAAGCTCCAGGATCGTAATTCATGCAGTTCTTTGTACTGACTCGCACCATCCGTCAGCTCTCTGTCTCAGGGAGAACATGCACTACTGCAATCCATTCATCGCTTGTCCATTATTTAGCTTATCAAAACAAAAAGTCCCTGCTGAAATCATTCAGCAGGGACGAATATATCGCGGTACCACCCTAATTATTGACATACGACATGCCAATCTCTCATTCCTGATAACGGCTATTCACCGTCTTCCCCTCACCAGTCGGTTTCGGAAAAGAATGCTCCAGGATCGTAATTCATGCTGTTCTTTGT
>NZ_JBFEGH010000013.1:0-138064 GCF_047228925.1 Terribacillus jepli
CCAATCACCGATACAATATCGGCAATTGGCTGTTTGAAGGTGTTTTGATCCCTGTCTCAAAAACGGGGGTCAGTCCCAGATGGAGTCAGCTTTTTTTATACTTTAGCTGCTTCTTTTTCTTTTGCTTGTTTGGCAAAGTATTCTTCGGCAAGCTTATCGATTTCGATTTTTAATTCATCGACCATCGTTTCTTCAGGTACCTTCCGGATGATCTCACCGTGGCGGAACAGCAAACCTTCTCCGCGGGCACCAGCGATACCGATATCTGCTTCACGCGCTTCACCGGGACCGTTAACCGCACATCCAAGCACAGCGACCTTGATAGGTGCCTTGATCGTGCTGATGTACTCCTCGACTTCATTGGCAATGCTGATCAGGTCAATTTCGATACGTCCACATGTAGGACAGGAAATTAACGTAGCTGCGTTGGAAGACAAGTTGAAGATCTTGAGAAGTTCACGTGCTACTTTTACTTCTTCTACCGGATCCGCACTTAAGGAAATACGCATTGTGCTTCCGATTCCTTTGCTTAGGATGGCACCCAGACCGGCAGCACTCTTCACCGTACCAGCAAACAGTGTTCCTGACTCGGTGATACCAAGGTGAAGCGGATAAGGAATTACTTCTGCTGCTTTTTCATATGCTTCGATAGCCAAGGATACATCGGATGCTTTCAGGGATACGATGATATCATGGAAATCAAGTTCTTCCAAAATCTTGATATGATGCAATGCGCTCTCTACCATGCCATCTGCAGTAGGATAGCCGTATTTTTCAAGGATATGACGCTCCAATGAACCGGCGTTTACACCGATACGGATCGGAATGCCCTTTGCTTTGGCTGCGTTCACGACAGCCTCAACCTTTTCCCGTTTACCAATGTTACCAGGGTTGATGCGGATCTTGTCCGCTCCGCCTTCGATTGCTTTCAAAGCCAATTTATAGTTGAAATGTATATCGACAACTAACGGAATGTTTATACGCTTCTTGATTTCAGGAATCGCCTCAGCAGCGCGCTGGTCCGGACATGCAACCCGCACGACCTGGCAGCCTGCTTCCTCAAGACGCAGGATCTCCGCAACGGTAGCTTCCACGTCATGTGTCTTTGTCGTCGTCATGGACTGAATGACAACTTCGTTTTTACCGCCGATCGTAATGTCCCCAACTTTGACCTGACGGGTATCTTGTCTGTGTATTAATGCCATTTATATATCGCTCCTTTGATTATCGCGAGGAAAACAGGGATATATCCTTATATTTTCCCATTATAATGCTAATCCTGCTAAATTAGAAGTAACTAAGCTCAAGTTTAATAAAATCTTCATTTAGGATAATGGGGAAAATAGTAAGCGGATCCTGCATCGAGTGCATATGGATCCTTTCCCGGATTCAGTTCCTCGAAATCCCGGATCACCTGTTCCATCGTAACGCGCAAGTCGTTATTGTTCAACTCATTTGCAATAGAAAGTAGTGTGTCCCCTTGTTTTACCTGCAACAAAACTGGTTGAAACATCTCCTCGGTCAGTTCTTGCTTTTCATCGGTCACTTGTTCCTCTTTTTTTGTTTCGGCTGGTGCAGCAGGTATCGGGCTTCCGATCGTCAGATCCTTCCATATACTCATGAACAAAGCACAGCAAAATAGAAAAACTCCGATCCGTTTCCACATAGACGTTCCCCCGATCCTTGGACTTTTATGATTAGTATTAGGCAGAGGAAGGAAAATACCTTTATAGTGAAACAAAAAGCCGCTTAGTTCGTATAAAGGAAGTAGAAGAAAGGAGTATGCATATGTTGGATTACAATTGGATCCCAGTCTTCATGACGGGTTTAGGGACAATGTTCCTTATCGGGGAAATCCTTGTCAAAGCCAGAGGCGTCTTTTTCTTACTAGGGGCAGGATTCATCAGTACATTCTTTATCAGTTATCTAGAGCCCTCGGCTATCTGGTATATGCTCCCGCTTTATTTCATCGGCATGCTTTTGATTGTCATTGACGGGAAATTGCTGAATGACGGGACGCTCAGCATAATTGGTCTATTGACGATGCTGCTTACTGTCGGGTTCACTGCGCCGAATTGGACAGCTGGTATTTATGCGATTATAGGAGTGATTGTCGGAGCAGTTGGATCCTTGATTTTCCTAAAGGCATTTCCAAAAAGGGATATGTGGGGCAAGATAGCCTTGCTCGATACACTAAGTTCCGAAAAGGGATATAATTCCATGAATGAGACATACGCTGCCCTTGTTGGACAAGAGGGAGAAGCGGTAACCCCAATGCGTCCGTCAGGGACTGTCCGTGTGGATGGACGTGAATTGAGTGCCATCACCGATGGGAAGTGGCTGGATCGGGGAAGCCGGATCAAAGTGACAAATGTAAGCGGAGCGCGAATCATGGTAGAGAAAATCGAAGAAAACATAAAATAAAACAAAATTCCTGATAAAATAATTGTAAATTTCTATACAAGACCTTTACAAGCCTCCCGACAAAATCAATAATTGAGACAGTGAACACAGAGAAGGGAAGGAAGGCTTGCATTGTCTAATTGGGAATTTATCATCTTTGAGTTTATCGGAGGTTTAGGCCTGTTCCTCTTTTCCATCCGGTATTTAGGGGATGGATTGCAGCGGGCATATGGCAAACAGCTGCAGCTTGCCATGCATCGCTTCACAGTTCATCCGCTAATCGGTGTATTGTCGGGTCTTATCGTAACAGTTCTTATTCAAAGCAGCACCGCAACAAGTATACTCGTTGTCGGACTGGTCAATGCTGGTTATCTATCTTTAAGGCAGGCTGTTTCCGTCATTATGGGAGCGAATATCGGAACGACATTGACTGCTTTCTTTATCGGGATCAACCTGATCCAATTTGGACTGCCCATCATGGCATTGGGAGCATTCCTGATTTATTTCTTCGTTAACCAGCGGACGCAGCAAATCGGAAAGGTTTTATTCGGAGCTGGCGGTATTTTTTATGGGCTTACCCTGATAGGGGAAGGGCTGCATCCCATTCTGGATATGGAGGCCTTTCAGTCTTTGGCGGCGAGTATGCACAGCAACCCGATAGCTGGTGTTGCAATCGGGACTTTCACAACGATTGTTGTGCAAAGCAGCGGTGCGACAGTAGCCATCTTACAAGAACTTTATGCACAGAATGGCATTGATCTTACGGGGGCCATGCCAGTTTTGCTTGGTGACAATCTAGGCACGACTTTGACGGCGTTGCTTGCGGCAATCGGTGCGACAGTGCAGGCGAAGCGGGCAGCGCTCAGCCATGTCATGTTCAATGCGATTGGTGCTGTCGCTTTCCTATTGATCTTGCCATTATTTGTAGATGTGGTTGCATGGATACAGCACGCGTTCGAGCTGAATGATAAGCTGACGATTGCCAGCGCACACGGCTTTTACAATGTAGCCAACACATTACTGGTGCTGCCGTTTCTTGGTGCGTTTGTCTGGATAATTACAAAAATAATCCCAGGCGATGAAGAGAAGCCGATGGCATTGACGAACCATCTCGATCCGCTATTTATCCAGCAATCTCCGGTCCTTGCATTGGAACAAGCAAAGCTGGAAGTTCTCCATATGGGACGGTTGGCGGTGGATGGATTGGAACAAGCCAGTACATATGCGAATAATCATGAAAGACAATTTGCCGATTTGGCGATGCAGCTGGAGAAGGAAGTAAATCGCAAGGACCGGGAAATCACCGAATATTTATCGAAAATCTCAATTAACACGCTATCTGAGGAAGAAAGTGCGATGCATGCTGCTCTCCTGGATGCCATTAGGGATATCGAGCGCATCGGTGATCATTTCGAGAACATCGTCGAGTTTATCGATTTCCAAATATCGAGCAATATCAAACTGACGAAAGAAGCACAGCAGGAATTGAATAGTATGTTCGATTTGACGATCATGACAGTGAAACAGGCTATAGAAACTTTGGACAAACAGGATCGTGAAACAGCTCTTGCAGTACTGCAAAAAGAAGATAAAATCGACAAGATGGAACGAACTTATCGCAAGTCGCATCTTATCCGGATGAATGAAGGGAAATGTACCGGTTCTGCAGGAATTGTTTTCGTCGATATCATCAGTAACTTGGAGCGTGTGGGCGATCACGCGAAGAATATTGTCCAGCTTATATTGGAGGAATAGACAGGAGATATCTTCTGTCTATTATTTTTTCCTTGCCAAAAAGTCGAAAGTCATGCTATAGTATTCCTGTCAGTTAACAGGAACAAAAAAACATAATAAAAAATTATGTTAAATCGATTGACAAGTTATTGAATACATGATAAATTATATATCGTCGCTAATACATAACTTACTTATTTGAAACATTCCACAGTAGCTCAGTGGTAGAGCTATCGGCTGTTAACCGATCGGTCGCAGGTTCGAATCCTGCCTGTGGAGCCATGGCGGTGTAGCTCAGCTGGCTAGAGCGTACGGTTCATACCCGTGAGGTCGGGGGTTCGATCCCCTCCGCCGCTACCATTATAATTTTTAGCCATGGCGGTTGTGGCGAAGTGGTTAACGCACCGGATTGTGGCTCCGGCATTCGTGGGTTCGATCCCCATCAATCGCCCTTTAAACATAACCGGACCCTTAGCTCAGTTGGTTAGAGCTATCGGCTCATAACCGATCGGTCGCAGGTTCGAGTCCTGCAGGGTCCACCATTTGAAAAAACATATGTACAACGCGGAGGAATACCCAAGTTTGGCTGAAGGGATCGGTCTTGAAAACCGACAGGGGCTTAACGGCTCGCGGGGGTTCGAATCCCTCTTCCTCCGCCATAACATGGCTCGGTAGCTCAGTCGGTAGAGCAACGGACTGAAAATCCGTGTGTCGGCGGTTCGATTCCGTCCCGAGCCACTCCGAAAACAGCTATTCTTCTAGAATAGCTGTTTTTTTATGTTTCAAAAGCAGAAGGGCGGACAGAATATACAAAGGCTCAAAGCAAAATGCTTGCCGTTTCAGACAAGCTTTGGTACGCTTTACGAAAAGGTAACCACCTTTGAATTACATATCACTTAAGGAGGAATAATCATGGCTAAATTTGAACTACCAGAATTGCCTTACGCATACGACGCACTTGAGCCTCATATCGATAAGGAAACAATGAACATCCACCACACAAAACATCACAACACATATGTGACGAAGCTAAACGACGCAATCGCAGGGAAAGCTGACTTGGAAGGCAAATCCTTGGAAGAGCTTGTTGCAGGTGTAAACGAACTTCCTTCTGACGTACAGACAGCTGTACGCAACAATGGCGGAGGTCATTACAACCACAGCCTATTCTGGAAGCTTCTTTCTCCAAACGGCGGCGGTGAGCCAACTGGTGAAGTGGCTAGTGCCATTGCCAACAAATACGGTACACTAGATAAATTCAAAGAAGAATTCGCAGCAGCTGCTGCTGGCCGTTTCGGTTCTGGCTGGGCTTGGCTTATCGTAGAGAACGGTGAAGTCGATATCGTTTCTACACCTAACCAAGACAACCCTGTTATGGAGGGCAAGACACCAATTCTTGGCCTTGACGTTTGGGAGCACGCGTACTACTTGAAATACCAAAACAAACGTCCGGATTACATCAGTGCTTTCTGGAACGTTGTTAATTGGGATGAAGTAGAGCGTCTTTACAGGGAAGCAAAATAAGACAGTAGATAGTATAAGGACATCAGCTTTCAGCTGATGTCTTTTTTTGTGCATATCTCTTTTTCGAAAGCGGATACTAAGTAGCAGTAAAAGGAGGCGGCATCATGAAGCCGAACTTATTTACCGCGGATTCTGCCAAGAAAGAGCTGCATATGCTGCTTTTGATCGGGGCGCTTTACTCCCTTGGTATCTTTCTGTCGAATACGTTTGTCAATATTTACTTATGGAAACAAACGAATGATTTGATTAATATCGCCATGTATAATTTGGCGATCTACATCGCCCAAACCATTCTTTTCACGTTATCTGGTGGCTGGGCCAAACGGATCGATCGGGTAATCATACTCCGGATAGGGGTATTCTTCCTGAGTCTGTTTTTCCTGCTCGTCCTTTTTACAGGTGAGAAAGCAGCTTCTTACAATTTGCTTCTGGGCGGAGTCCTCGGAGTGGGCTATGGTATGTACTGGCTGGCATATTCCGTGCTGACTTTTGAAGTAACGGAACCTGAGACGCGTGACTTTTTCAACGGTGTATCGGGGCTGCTGCAATCCCTGACTGGTATGATCGGTCCATTCGTAGCCGGGTACATCATCACAAGGATGAATAATTCCCATGGTTATACATTGATCTTTGCAGTTTCATTCTTTCTTTTCCTGATGGCTGTCATCTGTACAGCCGGAATCAAAAGAAGGGCAGCAGAAGGAAAATTCGGCTTGATGCAGCCGTGGAAGGAAATGAGACATAATGCAGCGTGGAAAAATACGATGTTGGCACATGTGTTTCAAGGTGTGCGTGAAGGTATCTATACCTTCATCATTTCTGTCTGGGTCTTCATCGTCACCAATAGTGAGCTTTCACTCGGAACATTCAATCTTGTCTATTCTGCATTTTCGTTTATCTTCTATTATATAGCAACCCGTTACATCAAAAGCCGGCAACGGAAAATGGCCATCTTCCTTAGCGGAGTGGCACTTTCCCTTAGTGTGCTGCTTCTGCTTTTCGAGCTCAACTTTTCTACTTTGCTGATTTATGCAGCAATCATCGGTGTTTTTTATCCGATACTTTACGTGCCATATCTGTCCCTCTCCTATGATGTAATCGGTAAAGCGAGGGATGCTGCAAATCTTCGGGTGGAATACATCGTCCTAACCGACGCAGCGACGAATATAGGAAGGATTATATCTGTTGCGGCATTGCTCATAGGGATTTGGATTTGGTCAGATGCATCGATTCCGTATTTGATGTTCATTCTTGGTACTGGTCCATTTTTCATTTACTTCTTCACCCGTCATATCACGAGCTTTGCACCAGCAGCTTCCGTGAAGAAGCTTCCCAAGAACGAAATTGCAGGAGATGACAATCGCTGACAAGTATATAGTAGAAGCAGACGGTGGTTGATGATATAATGGGTCCAGTATGTAAGAATGGGGGAACATTATGTCTAAAAAAAGGAAGAAGAAGCGTGCACTGCTTCCTTTCCGTCTCAATGTTTTGTTTGCGATTGTTTTCCTGTTGTTCTCTGCCTTGGTTCTGCAGCTTGGCGTTGTGCAGATCATTAATGGGGAAGAACACCAGGCGGTATTGAAAGAGACGACAAATGATATCGCTGAGATTTCTGTTCCGCGCGGTATGATATACGATAGTGAAGGGAATGTGATCGTCGGGAATGAACCGGTATATTCGATCACGTACACGCCCCCTAAGAATGGAGACTCTGCCGATAAACGGCTGGAGATCGCTACCAAACTCGCTGATATCATCAAGATGGACGATAAAGCTATTGATAAAATCACCGAGAGGGAGTACAAAGAATACTGGTATCTTTTGAATGCTAAAGAGGCAGACAGCCGAATAACTGCTTCTGAAAGAGAGTCATTAGATGATACTGAAGTGTATGACACTACACTCGAGCGGATTACAGAAGATGATTACAAAGAGCTTGAAAATGACGATAAAGCAAAACAGATCATTGCCATCAAGCGAGAGCTGGATAGTGCGACCGAGCTTGTTCCGCATGTGATCAAGAACAAGAACGTAACCGAAGAGGAGTATGCGACAATAGCCGAAAACATGGGCGAGTTGTCGGGTATCAACGTCGCAACCGACTGGGAACGATATTATCCGTATGACGGTTCCCTGCAGGGCATACTTGGCGGGATTAAAACAGGTATACCTGAGGGAGAAGAGGATTATTATAAATCCCGTAACTATCAGTTGAATGACCGGATCGGAACAAGCGGCCTGGAGAAGGAATATGAGAGCCTCCTGAAAGGTGATAAAAAACGTGTCCGCTACGTGACGGATAATAATAATAATATTGTGTCACAGGAAGTGATTTCTGAAGGGTCACGCGGACAGGATCTGCAGCTTTCCATTAATATGGACTTCCAGAAAGAGCTCGATAAAATCGTAAGGGAAGAATTGAAAGGTGCTATAAACAAGCATCCTGGTGCTAACCGTTACCTTGAAGATGCAATGGCCGTCATGCTCAATCCGAACACTGGTGAAATTTACGCCGCCAGCGGACAGCATTATGACAGGGAAAACAATAAGTATGAATCTGCCGATATGAATACTGTTTTCACTGCTGCCGCAGTTGGATCAACTGTCAAGGGGGCGACATTGCTTGCTGGGTATCAGGAAGGTGTCGTTAATATGGGACAGACATTTTATGATACACCGATGAAGATTGCAGGTACCCCACTGAAAAGCTCTTGGAAAAGTATGGGTACAATCAATGATCTTCAGGCACTCCAAATGTCTTCCAACGTGTATATGTTCAATGTGGCATTAAGGCTTGGAGGAGAATACAACTACAAATATAATCAAAGTGTTTCATTTGATCATGATGCCTTCAGGAAGCTGAGGAATTATTATAATCAAGTGGGGCTTGGAGTTGAAACAGGTGTGGACCTGCCTTCGGAATCCACTGGATATGTAGGTACTACAGGTCAGGCCGGTAACCTGCTTGACTTCTCCATCGGGCAGTTTGATACCTATACCACTATGCAGTTAGCGCAGTATATATCCACCATTGCAAATGGAGGTTACCGGATCAAACCGCATTTCGTCAGCGAGATACATGAACCTTCCAATGAAAAGGATAAGCTTGGTCCGCTTGCTGAAACGAAGTCACCGGAAGTATTGAATAAGATCACCGCAACCGATGAACAGATCAACCGTGTAAAACAAGGCTTTGAAATGGTGTTCCAGACACAAAAAGGTACTGCATACAGCCATTTGAGTGCCAAAGCGAAGACATATAACATTGCTGGTAAAACTGGAACAGCCCAGACTCAAATCGGAGAAACAAAACTCGAAAATTGGACATTGATCGGCTATGCCGATGACGAGAATCCGGATATCGCATTCGCCATCATGGTACCTAACCTTGGCATCATCAGCGGCGGATCACAATATCCAATCACGTATAACATCGCCAATCGAGCGCTCGAGTACTATTACGAACATACAGCACCTGACGATGAAGATAAATCTGAATAACAGTATTACCCAAAGAACCACTCCGAAATACGGGGTGGTTCTTCTTTTTTCAACAAATTAATACGTTAATTTACACAACCTTTACATTCTGTTTATTTTTCCTTAATGATGACAAGCTAATATTGTACTTGTAAGGCAAAGGAACTAATAGAATCACGTAGGGGGAAAATCAAACATGAAGAAGATGAAACTATCTGTATTGCTTGCAATGTTCGCACTAGTTATCGGTGTACTTGCAGCATGTGGCGGTAACGCTGGCGGCGAAGAAACAGAAGGAAACACAAGCGGAAACAGCAACAGCGGCGGCGGAGAAGCTTCCGAAACTTCCATCGTTGTGGCAGGTTCCAGTGCGATGCAGCCTCTAGTAGCAGCAGCAGCTGAACAGTACAAAGGCGATAACGCTGATGCAGACATTCAGGTTCAAGCAGGTGGTTCAGGAGCTGGACTAAGCCAAGTTCAGGAAGGTTCGATCGCCATCGGTAACTCCGATGTGTTCGCTGAAGAGAAAGAAGGCATCGATGCAGAGGCTCTTGTTGATCACAAAGTTGCAGTTGTCGGTATGACAGCGGCAATCAACCCGAATGCAGGTGTAGATGATCTGACAAAACAGCAGCTAATCGATATCTTCACGGGTAAAGTGACTAACTGGTCTGAAGTAGGCGGGAATGACCAGGAAATCACACTTGTTAACCGTCCTGACTCTTCCGGTACTCGTGCTACATTCGTCAAGTACGCTCTTGATGGCGAAACACCAGCCGAAGGCATCACTGAGGACTCCTCCAATACTGTTAAGCAGATTGTTGCAGATACAGACGGAGCAATCGGTTACCTTGCCCTTTCCTACTTCGATGATGATACAGTAGTGAAAGCTAAAATCGACGGTGTTGAAGCTACAAATGAAACAATCGGATCTGGCGAATTCCCAATCTGGGCTTATCAGCACTCTTACACAAACGGAGAACCTGAAGGTCTTGCAAAAGAATTCCTTGATTACATGATGAGCGACGAAGTTCAAACTTCCATCGTACCTGAACAAGGTTACGTTCCAATGACTGACATGCAAGTTGAACGCGACGCTGAAGGCAACATCACTAAAAAATAATACGTAATACCACAGGGTAGATGCGGTGTTTCACTGCATTTACCTTACTGTGGTTATAAAATAGCTATTACAGACAGCGGGATGCCTTATTTGTAAAGGTATTCCTTTCCGCTGTTTTCAAGAGGAGTTGTATAAGTTGGCAAAAGCATCAGTAACCCCTTCAGCCGAAGAAAGGCTGATCCTAACGAAGAAAAATCGACGGTGGGACGAAGTGCGCGGGCGTTCCCTTGTAACGATCTGTGCAATAATCATGATCGTAGCAACTATTGCAGTTACCATCTTCCTTGCACAAAAAGGTTTGCAATCATTCACTGTCAATAATATAAATCCAATTGCGTATTTGACGAGCACAAATTGGAATCCAGTCGGAGAAAATGCTTCATTTGGTATTTTTCCATTCATTTTCGGTTCCTTGGCAGTAACTTTTCTATCTGCATTGATTGCAGCCCCTTTAGGAATCGGTGCAGCAATCTTCATGTCTGAGATTGCTCCGAAATTCGGAAAGAAATTTCTGCAGCCAGTTATTGAGCTGTTAGTAGGTATTCCTTCCGTCGTTTATGGTTTCATCGGCCTGGTGGTGCTGGTACCACTTGTGCGTGATAACCTGCCAGGCATCGGTTTTAGTTTGTTCGCAGGTGTCATCGTTCTGACAGTCATGATCCTCCCTACGGTTACGACTATAGCAACAGATGCAATGCGTTCTTTACCGAACAGTCTTCGCCAGGGATCTCTCGCATTAGGTGCGACACGCTGGCAAACAATTCGTAAAGTGTTGATTCCGGCAGCGTTGCCTTCCCTTCTGACAGCTATCGTATTGGGAATGGCGCGTGCTTTCGGGGAAGCATTGGCTGTACAGATGGTTATCGGTAATACACGTGATCTTCCTGGCAGCATTTTTGACACATCCGCAACATTGACTACTATTGTTACGCTGAACATCGGACATACGACTTATGGCAGTATCGAGAACAACACACTTTGGTCTATGGGTCTCATCCTGTTAATCATTTCGTTTGTATTCATCTTCATTGTCCGTTACTTGTCCGGTAGGAGGAAAATCTAATGAACAGCAGAATCACAGATCGTATCGCAACAGGTGTTTTCTACGCAATCGCAGCAATCATGGTTGCTTTGCTGCTTTATCTATTCTATTTCATCTTATCTAATGGATTGCCGCAGGTAACTTGGGATTTCCTAACGTCTCCGTCCAGCTCATATCAGGCTGGCGGCGGTATCCGTGACCAGCTATTCAACTCCTTGTATATCCTGGTGATCACGATGATCATTACAGTTCCGCTTGGAGTATGCGGCGGGATTTATATGGCTGAGTATGCAAAACCGGGCAAAATCACGAACTTTATCCGGACTTGTATCGAGATGCTGGCTTCATTGCCTTCGATCGTAGTCGGTTTATTTGGTCTTTTGATTTTCGTTAACATCACAGGATGGGGTTACACAATCATCGGTGGTGCCTTGGCACTTACGATCTTTAATATCCCAGTCATGGTGCGTGTTACGGAGGATGCTATCCGAAGCGTTCCGAAAGAACAGAAAGAAGCAAGTTTGGCCTTGGGGATTACAAGATGGCACACGATCAAGACCGTTTTGCTTCCATATGCTTTTCCTGGTATTTTGACAGGTGCAATTCTAGCTTCCGGCCGTGTATTTGGTGAGGCGGCAGCACTGCTTTATACTGCTGGGCTTTCCACACCTACTCTTGATTACGGAAACTGGAATCCGTTCTCCGAGAATTCCCCGCTGAACATTTTCCGTCCGGCGGAAACACTTGCGGTCCACATTTGGTCCGTCAATACACAGGGATTGATTCCGGATGTACGGGAAGTAGCCAATGGTGCATCAGCAGTTCTAGTCATTGCTGTACTTTTGTTCAATATCCTCGCTAGATGGTTGGGCAGTGTCATCCACAAGAAATTGACAGCAGGTAAATGATGAAGAGAGGAGCCCATAAAATGAACTATACAGCAGATAGACCAATGGAAACGAAAACGGAAAAGGAGATTGCTCCATCCGAAAGAAAAGCTTCCAAAAGAGAAGTCGTTCTCGATGTGAAGGATCTCAGCATCTTTTATGGTAATAAAGAAGCAGTTAAAAGTGCGAATATGGGAATTGAAAAAAATGCAGTGACAGCACTTATCGGACCGTCCGGCTGTGGTAAATCAACGTTTATCCGTTCCATCAACAGGATGAACGATCTGATCCCTTCCAGCCGAGCGGAAGGAGAAATCATTTATGAGGGAATCAATATCCTTCGTGATGATATCAATGTTGTAGCTTTGCGTTCAGAAATAGGAATGGTATTCCAAAAACCGAATCCATTCCCTAAATCAATTTACAATAATATCACACATGCTTTGAAATATAATGGCCAGAAAAATAAAAAAGTCCTTGATGAAATCGTGGAAGAAAGTCTGCGTAAAGCAGCACTTTGGGATGAGGTGAAAGATCGTTTGCACCAGTCTGCCATGTCGCTTTCCGGCGGACAGCAGCAGCGTCTATGCATCGCCCGCACATTGGCAATGGAACCGCAGATTCTTCTATTGGATGAGCCGGCATCGGCGCTTGACCCGGTATCCAATTCTAAGATTGAGGAACTTATCCTTCAGCTGAAAGAAGATTATTCCATTGTAATCGTGACACATAATATGTCCCAGGCTTCCCGTGTATCGGATAAGACAGCCTTCTTCTTAAATGGGGACATTGTGGAATATGATGATACGAAGAAGATTTTCACTAATCCTTCGGAAGCGAGAACAGAAGAATATATTTCCGGTAGATTCGGGTAGGAGGAACAGCAACCATGCAAGTGGCAGCAGCGAAAGATACAATTTTTAAAATCAATGATCTAAACCTATGGTATGACGACTTTCATGCATTGAAGGATGTTAACCTAGAGGCTTTGAATAATGAGATATTTGCCATTATCGGTCCATCCGGCTGCGGTAAATCCACTTTCATCAAGACGCTGAATTTGATGATCAATATGGAACCAGGTGTTCGCATGACTGGGGAAATCAACTATAAAGAAAAAAACCTGCTCGATTCCAGAGTGGATTTGGTGGATTTACGCCGTAAAGTGGGTATGATATTCCAAAAAGGAAATCCTTTCCCGCAATCCATTTACGATAATATTGTATATGGACCAAAAATTCATGGTATCAAGAAGAAAAGCGAATTGGATGAAATCGTTGAAACAACGTTGAAAGATGTTGCGCTTTGGGATGAAGTGAAGGATCGTCTCAAGACCTCTGCCATGGGGCTTTCTGGCGGGCAGCAGCAGCGTCTTTGCATTGCACGGGCGCTTGCAACGAAACCAGATGTAGTATTGATGGACGAACCGACATCTGCATTGGATCCGATTTCCACTTTGAAAATCGAAGAGCTTATGACAGAACTGAAGAAAAAGTATTGTATCGTGATCGTTACGCACAATATGCAGCAGGCTTCCCGTATTTCTGATAAAACGGCTTTCTTCTTGCATGGCCGTGTTGTAGAGACTGCGGAGACGGGTAAGATATTCTCTAACCCAGAAGATAAGCGGACGGAAGATTATATTAGCGGACGTTTCGGTTAATTACGTATTGGAGGAGAACGTATGGTAGCGAGAGAGCAATTTTCAG
Source organism: Terribacillus jepli (assembly GCF_047228925.1). Taxonomy (NCBI): domain Bacteria; kingdom Bacillati; phylum Bacillota; class Bacilli; order Caryophanales; family Bacillaceae; genus Terribacillus; species Terribacillus jepli. The sequence goes on from NZ_JBFEGH010000013.1 coordinate 13,906, forward strand.
CAGATTTGGAATCAATTCAGAAATCCATTATTTCTTTTGCATATGAAGTAGACACAGCTTTAAAGCAAGCTATCGATGCATTATATGAGCGGGACAGCGATCTTGCTTATAAAGTAATTGAAAATGATGAGTTATTAAATGAACGAGACCAGGAGATTAATGAAGCGACCATCCAATTGATTGCTATGCAGCAGCCTGTGGCAACGGATTTGCGCAGGTTGGTTGCTTTCCTTCGAGTATCCTCTGATCTGGAACGTATGGGTGACCATGCGAAAAATATAGCGAAAAGCGTTAACCGACTGAATGTATTGAGTGCTTATGAAATCCCTCCAGCAATCCGGGATATGCAGGAAGTTGTCAGCAAAATGATACACAGTGCTGTCCAGGCTTTTGAAGAGGAGGATGTCAGCAAGGCGAGGAAGCTGGCTGATTTGGACAATGTCGTGGATAGTATGTATGGCGAGTTGTTCCGCGATATGCTGGATGAACGAAAAGCACAATCTGGGAAGCATCAACAGACGATGCAGCTTGTTTTTGTTGGACGCTTCGTCGAACGCGTAGGAGATCATATTACAAATATCGGCGAAAGTATTCTTTATCTTGTGAAAGGTACTGCAGTTGATCTAAATAAATAAGAAGCAGCGGCCGATGCCGCTGCTTCTTATTTTGTCATTAATTCAGCTAATTCGTTATAGTCCATATCAGCATTCACATCATATTTACCAACTTGGAGCGATTCACTAGCTTCCGTAATATCCAAGTAAGTACGGAATGCAGACGCATCCTCGATGATTCCCGCTTTCTCAAGTTTGGATGCTACTTCTTCACTAGTCATGCCGCTTTCAAGTTTCAACGTGAGCGATTTCGGCTTCTGCTCTTGGTCGGTTTCTGCAGGGGCAGCGGTTTGTTTTTGTTTTAGTTCTTCATAATCTTCATTTTTTAAAACATGATAACCGGCGTTTTCCAGCTCTTTTTTCATCTCTTCAGCATCGGGTTTCATTGTTTCGACGGCAGCTTTAGCCGTTTTTTCAGTTTTCGGTGATGCATTCTCCGTATAATGGAGTACAATCATAATTGCACCAGCAAGAAGAAGGGCGGTCGCGAAGCCTTGGATCACTTGTTTCATAGTTGGACTCCTGCTTGTTTGGCAATTCGGTATACATCATTTTCTGGCATATTTGTATGCTGGGCGATCTCTCTGATGGAGTAGCCTTGCTGGTGCAAGCGCAGCACTTGTTGAAAAATAGCCGGCTTTTGTGAATCCTTATTCGGTTTTGGTTCGCGCTGTAGTGATGGAAGGAGTTCTTCTTCGAGAATCTTGACTTTTTTGTTCAACGTATATGTTTCCTGCATGCTGGACAGGGTCAGTTGTTCGATTTGCTGATCCAATTGTTTGAATTTGTCTTGCATGAAAAACGAGAATATCCATAGTATGGTACCAACTGCAAGGAAGGCGATAGCAGCAATTAACATGTTAGTATAAACCTCCTACTTATTGCTATCCTAGTTATACCATATAAGGAAGCTTGCGGATATATTGTTTTCGACAATTTTCATTTTTCTTTTGAAATAGTTATTGATAACGGTTGATTACCTACCATAATTCTGCTATTATTAGATGGTCTGAAGATCGTTATGTTTTCATACACTTTATTTAAGATTGTTGGGAGGGATTATACATGCGTGTAAATATTACTCTCGCCTGCACAGAAACAGGAGATCGTAACTACATTACAACAAAAAACAAGCGTAAACACCCAGAACGCATGGAGCTTAGAAAATATAGCCCACGCTTGAAAAAGTATACGCTGCACCGCGAAACAAAATAAGTTTGACCAAAAAACTCCCCCCTTTTTTCGGTGGGAGTTTTTTTACATAAACAGGGGGGCAGGTGGATGGTGGATAAAGAAAGGCTTCGACAAGCGGCGCTTCAGCTGCTGAGGAAAATGCCGCAGACAGATAAGCTTCAAGTCGAGCGCAAGCTGGCAGAGTTTCTTTTTGCTTCCACCGTTTGGAAGGATGCGTCCAGCATCGGTCTTACGATGGCTCTTTCCCATGAATGGGATACAACAAGGCTGATTCAGCAAGCTTGGCTGGAAGAGAAGAAAGTATGTGTACCGCTTACCACAGAAAACAGGGGAATGCAGTTTTTTTATATCGAAAGTTATGATCAGCTGACAGATGGGGCTTTCCACATTAAAGAACCGATTCCGGAACTTTGTGCAGCTGCTTCGAAGGATTCAATCGATCTTCTTATCGTTCCTGGTCTTTTCTTTACCGAAACGGGTTATCGGCTTGGTTATGGAGGGGGCTATTATGATCGTTATTTAACTGATTTTAAAAATAAGACGTTGTCCTTGGCAAGCAAACAGCAAATCAGGCGGTCACTTCCAATAGCTCCGTTTGATCTACCGGTCGATCATCTTTTGACAGATGATGGTTTTCTGTTTTGACCGAATAGGAGGGTTCTCTTTCGGGTTACACTATGGTTATCCCGTAGGAAAGGAAGGGTGCTGATGTGGAAATCCCTCATCACGACGTTGACACTCGCAGCAAGTGTCGTATTTTTAGTTCGGGAGCGGTACCGGGTGCTGAATGCACTTTTAGCTGTAACGGTCCTTCGCAAAGGGCTGATTCGGCTTTCAATGGGATTTGAGCCCCTGCGTTCCCGGATGCTGCCGATTTTATTCAAACGCTCAGTGTAAACTGAGCGTTTTTCCATGATTTTTTTGATAAACTGTAGGCAGAGGGGGAGAGGTATGACCTACAACGAAGAAACGGCGTATTATAGAATGATCAATCGTCTGCTTGCCGTTCACGGTTTCACATTTATAAGAGCCGATGAAGACTTGCGAGTCGCTTGGCTGGAAAAGAAGCAGGATGGGATAACCCACATCGTGAAGCTTTCACTCAAGACATTCACTTGGGCGAACCATTTGAAACAGGATATTCTGAAGACAGCTAATCAAATCCAAAATATGAATAAAAGCTTATTTCCCAAGAAGACACGGATACATAATGTCTATTTTGGTGAGCAGGAACCGGCTGATGATTGGTCAAAGCTGAAAAAGCCCATGATTATCAAAAGCAGACGACCGATCCCGATGCAACTTTATTATTTGGATCGCTTATCGCACGATGCCCAGATGCAAAAGCTTTTCCGTCATTTGAAGCTGGAGGATACTTTTTCACTGGCATCGGATGACGAACAGGAGCTCGAGATGGAGAAGGGCAGGCTGCGGAGTTTGCTTGTGAAGCAGCAACAGGCCGATCAGGCCGTTTTCGATCGGAAAAAACCACTTCTGGTTTATGTTTTGATCGGGATTTGCTTGGTGATGTTCCTTTTGGAGACATTGCTTGGCGGTTCTACTAATTCCGCAGTGCTTATTGAGCTTGGGGCGAAGTACAATCCGCTCATTTTGTCGGAAAATGAATGGTGGCGCATCGCTTCTTCCATGTTTTTGCATATCGGAGCATTGCATCTTTTGACAAATATGCTGTCATTGTATTATCTCGGAACTTTGACGGAGCAAGTTTTCGGTCATCGACGATTTTTCTTGATTTACCTTTTAGGTGGTGTCGTTGGCGGATTGGCAAGTTTCGCATTCTCCGAAAACCTGAGTGCAGGGGCATCAGGTGCTATTTTTGGGCTGTTTGGTGCTCTGCTTTATTTTGGGATTGTATATCCGAAGCTGTTCTGGCGGACCATCGGGAATGGGTTGATTGTCATTCTGCTTATCAACTTGGTGATCAGTTTCTCTGCGAGCCATGTCATTGATGTGTCCGCTCACTTAGGTGGTTTGGTCGGAGGTTTCGCAGTTTCACTTCTTGTCGGGCTGCCTGGGAAGAAGAATAAACATGCCCGCCTTGGCGGACTTGTTCTGACTGTCATATTGCTGGTTGGACTTATTTGGTACGGTTTATCTGGTCCGGTCAATGAATCGGTTCATCACCTCATACAAGTGGAAGAAGCAGTCGAACACATGGATTATGATGCGATTATCGCGCAAACGACAGCAGCACTGCAAGACACAGATACCCCGTATGAGCCGGCACTATTGTTTTATCGAGGAGCGGCATATTACGATACGGGAGATATCGATAAAAGTATCGGTGATTATGAACGCCTTGTTGAGTTGCAGCCAGATAATGATTCTGCTCATTATTTGCTGGCTGCAGCGTTGCATGCGCGAGGGGATGACGATCAGGCGTTGGAGCATGTTAAAAAGGCGGCTGATCTCGATCCGGATAATCCTGATTACAAACAACTTCAGAAAGAGATCTCTCAGTAATATTGCAGCAGCTCACTATGCTGACCATTTTCATCCTGATAAAGGACACGGAGATGTTTGCCGGATTTATCAAAAAGCAGCAATGGGACGTAAGTGTTCACGGTTCCTTCCTCCACGGCTGGACCGATTGGCACGATGTAATTGCGGTAAAGACCTTCCCAAAGCCGGCTGATGATTTCCTGCCTTTTTTTAGCTTCCGAAAGACCGTTGATTTGGGATAAATCGGCATTCGGGAGAGCTGTGAGCGGTATTTCGGTGTATTGATTGGCTGGGATGGATAACTGTTGTTTGGCTTCCGTCCATATTCGCTGCAGTGTTTTGTTCGTATCTGTTTTTGCGGTGTACCGTGATTGTGTCTCTTTTTCGTTCTTGGGAAACGAAAATAGTTCAAACGTATCGGATGTGTAAGAACGAATGCCGGACAGCTTGAAAGTACTGGTGATTTCGTTATTGTGCAGTTCAGCAAAATGGAAAGAAACGGCATCCAACTGCTTGCTTGGCTGAAGGATATGTGTTTTTTCCTGTTTCAGACTGCGTGCAGGGTGCATCCATTTATTCATCACTCCTACCAATCTGCCGTTTTCAAATAGAAGTCCGACATCCTGGCGTAAATATGCTTCTCTGTCGAGGATGCTTTCGATACGCCAATGGACCCTCCGAAAATCCACCTTTTTCAATGAGGTGGATGTTTCGGTGAAAGTGGCGGTGCCATCAATAGGAAAATGCTGGATCACAGGCTGAGGCTGTTGGGTGCGAATGATAAAGGTGGAACAAAGGATAACGGAAAAAAAGATACATCCGATAAATAACATTTTTCGCATACATTGTCCTCCTCATTGGACAAACTCTCACTTATTGATACTATGTAAGAGACCGATATGTTATGAAAGAAGGGATAGCTTTGCAAAGAATTGATCGTATTGCAGAAACATTGGAAAAGCTTGTACATATACCTAGTCCTTCGGGATATACGGAGCAGGCGATTGATTTTTGCCGCAATTTTGCCGATTCTCTAGGACTTTCCTCCAAGGTGACCAATAAAGGAGGGTTGCTGATCACGGTACCAGGTAAAGATACAGCAAACCATCGTTTGTTGACTGCGCATGTGGATACCTTGGGTGCGATGGTAAAAGAGATAAAGGCGGACGGTACTTTATCCTTGGCCATGGTGGGCGGTTTTCGCTGGAACAGTGTCGAAGGAGAATATTGTACGATACATAGCAAAGACAAAGCATACAGCGGCACAATCTTGATGCACCAGACTTCCGTACATGTTTACCGTGACGCAGGTGAGGCGAAACGGGATGAGAAAAACATCGAAGTACGGATCGATGAACAGACAGTATCACGTGAAGAAACTGAAGCACTCGGCATCCGTGTAGGTGATTTCATATCATTCGACCCGCGCTTTGAACGTACCGATTCCGGATTCATAAAATCAAGGCATTTGGATGATAAAGCCAGTGTTGCCATCCTGCTTGAATTGCTTCGTGAGTTGAAAGAAGACAATTGGATGCTGCCATACACCACGCATGTGTTCATTTCAAATAATGAAGAAATCGGTTACGGCGGAAATTCGAGTATACCACCAGAGGTAGCGGAATATATCGCTGTCGATATGGGAGCGATCGGTGACGGACAAGCAACTACCGAATATGATGTATCCATTTGCGTGAAAGATTCCAGCGGACCTTATCATTATGCGTTAAGGGAGCAGTTGGCTGAGCTCGCACAATCAAACGATTTACAGTATAAGCTCGATATTTACCCATATTACTCATCGGACGCATCCGCTGCGATACGAGCAGGGTATGATATCCGCCATGGCTTGATCGGGCCGGGCATAGCTGCATCCCATGCCTTCGAGCGGACACATGAAAAGGCTCTGACAGCAACTTATGCATTGTTGGAAGCTTATTTCCAAAGCAAAATGTTGTAATTGTAAAGATATGACCTGAAGTCAATTGTCTTCAGGTTATTTTTTTTACAATAAGGCATATTGTTAAGAAGGTGTGAACGTATTCTTAAATCATTTTCAATTTTAGGTGAAGGTTGTTATAATATGTTAGGTGATATGAATGAAAACGGTTTATGATGTAATGCAGCTATTGAAATCGTATGGCATTTTTGTATACATCGGAGACCGCAAGCTCGATTTGAGCATGATGCAAGAAGAGCTGCGGGAGCTGTATGACAATAAACTATTATCTTTAAAGGAATATGGACAAGCGAATGTAATTTTAAAAAAAGAGATAAGTGCTTTATCGGATAGTCGTGAAGGAGCGGGAAACAATGAGTAAGGATGGATTATTGGTCGGTGTCGATATCGGAGGCACGACAATCAAGCTCGCCATCATCGATGATACGAGCGAAATCATAGAAAAATGGGAAATTAAGACAGATAAGTTCGAGCAAGGTTTGCACATACCGAAGCAAATCTGGGCAACGATCCAATCGAAGCTGTCCGAACTCGGCATTGCCAAGGAAAGGATCCAAGGCATTGGTGTAGGGGCTCCGGGTTTCGTTGTCCCGCGAAATGGTGTCATCGCAGAAGCGGTCAATGTCGGCTGGCGGGACTTTCCTCTCTCGGCTGAGCTTGGTGTATTATCTGGTTTACCTGTATTCATCGACAATGATGCTAACCTGGCAGCGTTGGGTGAAGTGTGGAAAGGTGCAGGAGCCCAGCAGGAAAATATCATTGCCATTACATTGGGAACAGGTGTGGGAGCCGGCCTGATTGCTAATGGTCATATCATAAATGGTATCAATGGTACTGCCGGGGAAATCGGCCATGTCACGGTCGAGGAAAATGGTGCACCATGCAATTGCGGGCGCAAAGGATGTTTGGAAACAATCTCTTCTGCTACCGGCATCAGCCGGCTGGCAACCGAGTCTGCTGTTGAGCATCCACAGAGCGGTTTGGGAAAACGCCTTGCCGATAACGGTCAAGTTTCTTCCAAAGATGTTTTTGAGCTCGCTGCCAAAGGGGATGAACATGCCAAAGGGATTGTGGACAGAGCAACCACTGTCTTGGCACATGTTTTATCCAATGCGGCTATCCTTACGAATCCTTCCCGGATCATTATCGGGGGCGGCGTATCAAAAGCAGGGGATGCTTTGATCGGTCCTATCAAGGAAACGTTCAAAAAAGCAGCGCTGCCGCGAACAACCTATGAATGTGAAATCGTGCCGGCACAGCTCGGCAATGATGCAGGTGTCTACGGTGCTGCGTACCTTGTCAAACAGCACTTGGAAGAGGCCGCAAAATAAAGAAAGAAATGCGTGCATGGCAGCAGCGCAAGTTGCTGCCATCTGTTTTACGCTCTGTTCTATAATGAGGAGGATTTTTACTTGAAGCGAACATTCACTGCACCATTATATATTTTGGCGACAGTTTTGTTTGGACTGAAGACGTATATCATTTATCGTTTCCTATTCAACATCAGTTTGGATAATGCCATGCAGGAATTCATTCTGCTGCTGAATCCATTTGTAAGTGCTTTTCTGGCTTTTGGCCTCAGCGTATTATTCTCACGTAAATGGCAGATACGGTACATCCGGTTCATCAGCCTGGTGGGTTCTATCATCTTGTACATCAACTTGATTTTCTACCGTCACTTCAGTGATTTCCTCACAGTGCCGGTCCTCATGCAAGGAAGTAATGCCGCAGACCTTGGCGGCAGTATTCTCAGCCTCATCTATCCACAGGATATCCTGCTGTTTTTGGATTTGGCTATCATTTGGTTCCTGAGCTACCGTTATAAAAATACTATGACAGTCGATTATCTTCGCAGAAAGAAAATTTCGACCATGGCTGCTATCGCGGCTGTCGTCATCATAAACATCGGGCTGGCAGAGGCCGAGCGTCCGCAGCTATTCACCCGCGGCTTTGACCGGGAGTACTTGGTCAAGAACATCGGTTTGTTCAACTTCCACATCTATGATGCCGTCATGCAATCCAAGACAGAAGCCCAGCGCGTATTTGCCGACGGGAATGAACTCCCGGAAATCCTCTCGTATGTAAATGAAGAAGTAGAGACAGACAAATCGGCTAAATTCGGGCAGGCGAAAGGGAAGAATGTCATCTTCATTTCCTTGGAGTCCATGCAAAGCTTCCTGATCAACAACGAATTGAATGGAGAAGAAGTCACACCATTCCTTAACAGTCTGACAGAAGATAAAGATACGTATTACTTTGAAAATTTTTATCACCAGACAGAACAAGGGAAGACCTCTGATTCCGAATTCCTTGTTGAAAATTCTTTATACCCGCTGCCGCGTGGTGCTGTGTTTTTCACACATGGACAAAATGAATACAATGGAACACCTGAAATTCTCGGGCAGCACGATTATACTACTGCTGTCTTCCATTCGAACAACTCCAGCTTCTGGAATCGTGATGTGATGTACGACAGCCTCGGCTACGATACATTCTATGATGAAAATAGCTATGACGTCATTCCAGAAGGCGAGGATCAGAACACAGTCGGTTGGGGACTGATGGATAAACCATTCTTTGAACAGTCCATTCCATACTTGCAAGAGATGGAACAGCCATATTACACGAAGTTCATCACGTTGACGAACCACCACCCATTCGATTTGCCGGAAGAGGAAGCGACGATCGATCAGTTTGATTCCAATTCCCAGACATTAAATAAGTATTTCCAAACAGCACGCTATACAGACGAAGCAGTGCAGCAATTTTTTGAGCAGCTGAAAGAATCCGGCGAATATGAGGATTCCATCATCGTCATGATGGGCGATCACTATGGCATCAGTGAATATCACAATAAAGCGATGAGCCAGTACTTGGGCAAAGATATCACGCCATATCAGCAAGTACAGAATCAGCGCGTGCCATTCTTCATCCACATTCCAGGTGATGGAAATGGGCAGGTGATGGAAAAGGTTGCCGGACAGATTGATGTGAAACCGACTATACTTGGTTTGTTGGGAATTGAATCCGAACATGACATCCAATTCGGTAATGATGTGTTTGCAGAAAATCGTAAAGAGTACATTGCATTGCGAAATGGAGATTTCATCAGTGATGATTATGTGTTCACCAATGATATGTGCTATGACAGGCTGACAGGTGAACCAGCGGATGATAAAGAAGGGGAAGAAGCAGAGATATCCGGGGAAACCGGTGAACAGATTGAAAGTGTCTGTGAGCCGATACAGGAACAAGTGACAAAAGAACTGAATTATTCCGACCGGATCATCTATGGTGACTTACTCAGATTTTATGATTTCAAAGAAGGCAAAGAAAAAGCTAGCTGACAAAAAGGATCGTTGCACCAGCAACGATCCTTTTCTTGATTGGCTTATAATAAGTTCATAATGGAAATAGTCGTGATTACAGCCGCATAAATAAAAGTAAAGATGGCCTGTGTCACTTGTTTCTTTCTGCATTCGGTGATAAATGTGCGTACACAAAGAAATGCAAAAAGAAACAAGATGATGGATAAAATCACTTGCCTGCCCTCCTATGAGCATAATAATTGGTTTCCTGCTATACTTGTGTTAATAGTAGCTTGGTAAATACTTTCTATATAGTAGTACACTAATATATACTTGTCGAGCGAACTTTTAAGTTTTTCTGGAAAGGGGCATCCAAAAAATGAAAATACATACAATAAGTCTCGGACCCATGGGAACGAACTGTTACATAGTGGAATCAAAAAACGACTGCCTCATTATTGATCCAGGCGGTGATAGTGTCAAATTGATTGAATGGATCAAGCAAAAAGAGCTGCGGCCACAGGCAATCCTTTTGACACATGCCCACTTCGATCATATCGGGGCAGTGGATGATGCCAGGGATATTTATCATATTCCTGTTTATCTGCATGAAGAAGAAACCGATTGGCTTGGTGATCCAGGCAAGAATGGATCAAAAATGTTTCCGGTCAAGCAAATTACGGCAAGGGATGCTGATGAGAATCTGAAACCCGGTGAGATGAAAATTGGGCAGTTTGCTTTTGAAATCCGTCATACACCCGGACATTCCCCTGGGAGTGTCACGTTGGTCTTCCACGAAGATAAGCGTGCAATCGTTGGCGATGCATTGTTCCAGCGCGGTATTGGACGAACCGATTTGTACCGGGGTGATCTGCCGACTTTGATGCAGAGCATAACGGATCAATTATTGACATTACCGGATGATTATGAGGTCTATCCAGGACATGGGCCGAAAACGACAATAGGGGAAGAGCAAGCCAAAAATCCATTCCTGACATAAAAAAATCCCGCCATATCGGCGGGATTTCATTTTACTGGGCTAGCTGGATTCGAACCAACGATAACGGGACCAAAACCCGCTGCCTTACCTCTTGGCTATAGCCCATCGTACAAAAATTAGTTTGCACGATTGTAATGTACTTATTCATGATGAGTGATATTTTTTATAAAAAATTATCGGTTTTTCAGTATAATCTGTTTTGATTACATAATGTACAAGAATCTGTCCATCATTCCTGCTGATCGTTACATCGGCTTCCACAGCTTCGTTATGAATTTGAAGCGTTTTTTCCTCTGTATTCAGATTTGGGAGATAGTGTTTTTCAACAGTATTGGTTGCAATGGACGCAGCTTGCTCTAATTTGTATTGCTCGAATAGCAGTTCCGTCGATTGTACCCTAATGGCAAGAAGCAAGCTGGCGGAAGTGATCAAGAGCAGGAAAAAAGCTGTAAGGAAAAGGAGGAAAGGATGGAGGAATCCTTTTTCATTCCGTAACAATCCGCTTTTCATACGACGCTCCCTCTTTTCCTCGAACTATTGCAATGATGGTGCTTCCATCCAACTGAAATTCCAAATTCTCAATATGATGAAGGTAGATTTCATGGCCTTTACCGTTAACGCGTCTCCGAATCATATCTTTATATTGTTCAAAGACAGCTATCCTCCCTTGCTGGTCCTCGATGAAAAGTCTATTTTCCTCTATTCCTACAAAGTTTCCTTTGTGTACTTCCATTGAAATGAAGTGAAGTGCTTGTCGGACTGATAATGACTCTGTTTCTGTATTTTGAGTCATGGGCGCGAGCAGGGGAGGAATGGATGAAAGGATCAAGATCAATATACTTAGTGTGATCAATACTTCCAGGAGTGTGAAGCCTTTATTACTCGAGATATCCATATAAGCAGTTTCTCTCCTCTCTTCCACCTCCTTTTAATTCAAGACATCCCTTCTTCATCCCATCTTCGATACTGAATGCCAACTCTATAACCAGCTCGTCCTCGTACGACTTTTGGTTTTTTGGATTGGGCTTGGCCAGTTCATTTTGGAGCAGGCTATAATACGCTGCCTTTGTTTCTTGGATGAGTTGTTCTTTTCTCAGATCAATCAATGAGGGTAGCAGCAGGGTACACATAAGCAGGAACATACCGAAGCTGAACAAAGCATCCAATAAAAGAAACCCACTTTGTTTAGGAACTGCTCTCATAGCGTCCCCTTCCTTTGCCGAGCTGAAAAACAAGTTTTTCAGTTCCTGTTGGAGTGTATAAGGTCAGACTGCCTGGATTTAGTACTGTACCTGATTGGCTGAAGGCAAATGACATGGCCTCAGGAGAAATTTTGATTGCATAACCATCTGGAATTTTCCGGACTAATACATCCTCTTGTAATTTCCCTGAGTAAATCTCATATTTTTCTTTTTCCAGGTAAAGCTTGGCCGTCCTGTCGAACCGGGTGTATTGCTGGAGATAAAGAAGGTCTTGTTCCAGCTGTTGTTTGAATTGGTTCACTTCTGCTTTTACGAGGAGATGATGATGGATTCCAGTTCCGATTGCAATCAAAAAGGAAGACAAACCCAGCACAATCATCAATTCAAGTAAACTGTAACCTCCATTTTTATTATCCTGATACATCTGTCAAAGAAACTCCGCCTCCAGGACTGATCACCAAGGTTCGTTTACCGCCTTGACATGTCGTCTCCGTCAAGTATCCGTTTTGAAGCTGGGACAGGGAGGTAGGGGCTGTTCCGTGGTCGATCTTATATGTCTGGACTTGGCTTTCTGCTAATTTTACTAACGCATCGCATCCTTGCGTTTGGACACGATCATTTTTATCAGCCAGATTGGGTACAACCAGGATCATCAAAACAGAAATGACGAGTAAGACAATAAGCATTTCAACCAATGTGAATCCCTTTTCGTTTCTCACTAGTTAACCTCTTTCTATAATGTATTGACCATCTGGAACATGGGCAACAGCAAAGATAAATAAACGATGATGATACAAAGGGCCATGATGCAAAGCAGAATAGGCTGCAGGAGATGAAGGTAGGTCTTTGTCCGTTCCTCCATTTTGGAAGTCATGATTTCTGCATACATCAGCAGATCCTTCGATTGGGATGCTACATCCCCTTGATTTATAAGAATGCTCTGAAGCTGCGCATCGAGCAGCGGGAAGCCAGGCAGGCACTCGTCCATCGTCCGGCCGGAAGACAGCTGGGAAAGCAATATGCTGCTGTACAGCTGCAGCATATCGTGATAATGCTGTTTGGACAAAAGCTTAAGGCTTTCAAATAACGACAGTCCGGCTGTAAGAAGATTGCCTAGTTGAATGGCGAACTGAAAACTTGTCCTTGTACGGGCAATCCGATGAATGCCAGGCAGTCTTTCCAGGTAATAGCGTTTCTTTTCCGATGATAATCGTTTCCGAAGATGCTCTTGGGAGAGGAATAGACCGATGCCAATCGCACCGAAAGCCAAACTGCCATACAAAAAGAAATTCACCAAACTGGAAAAAAAGCCAAGAAGGTCCGCAGAATCTGCGGAATAAGCGAATAGGGAAAGAAAAGAAGGGTAGACATACAACTTGACGAAGAAGAGAAGCAAAAAGATACTGATTAAAAGAAAGACTGGATATCGGGTGACTTTCTTGAATTTCGTCAGCTGCTGCATCTGTTTGTGCAAAGTGGTATAGCTTCGTTCCAATGCATCTCCCAGGTTTCCATCGTGATGGGCCACGTAGAGATGGATGACGATAAAAGGTGAAAAACGAGCGTGAGAGAAAGCTTCATCCAGTCTGAGACCCTGTTGTAGACTTTCTTGTAACTTCCGGGTTACGGATTGCCATTGCGGCTGCCAGTGCAGGAAATCAAGCGAGTGAGCCATGTCATAGCCTTGCATGCGCATTCGATGAAGCTGCTGCAGGAAAAGCATCTGCTGTTCCATAGATAGCAGTTTGTCTTCCTTCTTGAACCTGATAATTTTTTTCCGTGATAAAACCATATGCATAAGCTTTCCTCCTAAGTTTCGCAAATGTCAGGAAAGATGTATTGTACGCTCTCAGCAAGCAGCTGATTTGATCAGAATCTGCCAGCTCCATAATGGCAGCGCGAGAAGAACGTGGCGCAGTGACTGGGAGCAGCTCCAGTGAAGCTACACCGATCAAGGTATGTTGTAAATCCGCTTCCGGTATCCCCATTTCTCTTAATCGATGAATGGCGCCTGCAGCATTTTTGGCGTGCAGCGTGCTGATGACCAGGTGTCCTGTCCTGGCCGTTTCAAATGCAAAACTCGCGGTCGTTTCATCCCGGATTTCCCCGATCATCAGCACATCGGGATCATGACGCAACGCCGCTTTCAACCCCGCCTGGTAGGTAAGGCCAGCTTTTTCATTCACTTGTACTTGCAGCATATTCTCCATTCTCTTTTCAATTGGATCCTCCAAGGTGATGGCTTGATACGCTTTCTTTTGCAATAAATCCTGGAGAAGGGCGTACATTGTCGTCGTTTTCCCACTGCCAGTCGGTCCGGTAAACAGCAGGATTCCTGTGTTTTCCACCAACAGCTGGCGCAACTTGTGAATTTGAAAAGGAAATAATAAAAGCTGATCGAGCAAAGGGGCATCGCTTTGGGGCAGGATTCGAATTGCCAAGCTCTCCGTTTGCTTAAGAGGCAAGGTGGATAGCCGGAGAGAATATTGTTTTTGCCCTTTATAGGAAAATGGCATCGCCCCGTCCTGAGGTTTTTGCATTTCCCCAATATCCATTCCGCTGACGAATTTGTAATAGGCGATAAGTTTGCGAAAGCTCATGGTCGAAAGACGGCTGTGAAGGATTCGTTTTCCGTGGATTCGTATATATACGCTTGTTTCATTCTCCTCTGGCGTAAAGTGTATGTCTGAGGCTTGCTGCCGAATTGCTTCCTCCATTAGATTTTCTGCGAAATACGAAGGACTGCCCTGCACGTATGTCACCTCCTTAGCTGATACCTTACTATAAGATCAAAAGAGTCGTCATCTAGAGAAAATACCAAAATCGACCATGCAAGCATGCTTAAAACCAATTAACCCTGATACATACAGTCTTCTTGGTTCATGGTGTATGGAAAGAATTGAAATTGGCTACCCTAATAAGTAAAAGTAAGGAGGTTAGGAGATGTCCTCAAATGATTATTTCCGATTCGTAACCCAGGAGCTGGTGAAAAAGATGGATGCGCCGAAGCAGGAGAAGAAAGAGAAGGAAAAAGAAAAACATCAGCTGCACGGAAAGTGGTTTGGTGTACTGCCATTTGCTTTCAAATTATTCTTCCGTCGTAAAAAGTAAGAGGCCCGAACAAGGTTCAGGCCTCTTTTTTATGGAGCAGTTTTCGGGAGGTCCCTTCCGACAGATAGAAGATACCGGCATTGATCGTTTCCATTCGAATGGATGGTATCAGTCTTTTGTGCAGGGCGTCTAGTTCGTTTTGGTACAATGCGGTTCTTTCCTCCCGAACCTCCTCTTCCAAATCTTCCTGATTGCTTTGGTCAAAGAAATGCGCCAGTAAAGCTTCTTCCTGTTTGAGTGTATCAGCTGTTTCCTTTACCCAGTCATCATCGATGGTATGCAAATAAGACTGCATATAGCTGCTGATACGCTGATAGCCGCTCTGGTATCGGATGATGGGGGAAAGGCAATAGCATTGATCACTGATTTGCTGTTTGAATTCCACCTGCGAGAAGTTCTCCATCCAATCGGTTGCAAGCTGACCATTCAATAGCTGTAATCCAACAGAATGAGTTTCCGTACGTTTGCGCTTGCCGGAAAAATGAACGCTCATATTACGGATGAGCCATGGGTATAACGGCGTCCGGGAGGCTGAATCGACTTTTTCATACAGACGGGTAACTTGAGCGGATTCTCGGATCAGACGGAAAATCTTATGCAGACGCGGGCTGCCGAAATGAATATGCTCTGCTTTTTCTGCTGTTTGATTCGGATCGGTCAGGAGGGTGAGCTCCATCGGTTCGCCTTCTTGGCCAAGCCTTTTCTTGTAACGCCAATAGAAGGGGCGATTCATCAATTCTTCATCCAACTCAGGAGTGAGAAGGAAACGGAGCAGGCCATCGTTCTCTTCCAGCAGCTGACAGCCATTCGATACGAAAAACTTTCGCAGGAACTGATGAAGTGTTTCTTTATCCATGTAATTTCTCCCTTTCCAGCTGCTGTCCGGTTTCGGTGATGACCGCAGTCAGATTGTCGAGCTTGACTTTGACCTCACCGTCGGATCGTGAATCAGCGAAGATCCTTTTGATTTCTTTTTCCATATCAGATAGTTGAAGTTCGGCAAGGATATGATCGAGATTACCGATTACCCGCTCGAATAAGTTGATTTTCTTATAAAGCAATTCCAGAATGTGTGCTTCAAGTGTGTTCCGTACGGCAAAATTATAGATTTGCACATCCTTCTGCTGACCGAAACGATGGATACGGCCGATACGCTGTTCCAGCCGCATCGGGTTCCAAGGAAGATCGTAATTGATCATATTGCTGCAAAATTGGAGGTTGATTCCTTCTCCGCCGGCTTCGGTCGCGATCAGGACTTGCGCGTGCTTTTCGAACAGCTCGCGCATCCAGTCCTTTTTGCCGGCTTTGAAACCTCCCCGGAAAGGAACAGACGATATGTCATGCTGTTTCAGCGTCCATTGCAAATAAAATTGCGTTGCACGATATTCTGTGAAGATGATGAATTTCTCTCCGGGCGGGGCGGCCTTGATCAGCTCGACAACCTTCAATGCTTTGCTATGCTGGGGCAGCTGTTCGATTTCTTTCATGAGCGGCAGGTAGGCAATACCCGATTCCGGATTTTCCTCGACCATTTTCTTCATGGATAAATACGCTGCTTCCCTGGAGCTGCATAGCTCACGGAGCAGGGTGATTTTCGCAAAAGTTGCCGCGGAGCTGGTGGAATCCTGCATATGCTCATACACCTGACGCTCTGCTTCGGTGAAATCGATCCAAATGGTCTCGACTTTCCGCTTTGTCCATTGCAGCCCTGTTTCTTCGCGGCGGTTGCGGACCATCACTTTTCGGATAAGTTCCTTCAAATAATGATGCTCTTCTGCATCTTTGCGATCATCTCCATATGTGTCTTTGAATTGCTTATAGCTGCCAAGATAGCCAGGCTTTAATAAGGATACGAGATTATAAATGTCACTCAGTCTGTTTTGAACTGGCGTTGCAGTCAGCAGCAGACAATATTTCTTTTTCAGCGCCTGGATGAAAGCATAGTTCTTTGTCCGGCTGTTCTTCAGTTTATGTGCCTCATCGATAAGTACGAAATCGTAGTCCTGCTCCAGGATGATTTCCCGGTGAGGAGAGCGTTTAGCCAGGTCGATGGAGGAGACGATCACGTCGTAATGCTCCCACACATACTGCTTGCGCTGGGAGGCGGCTGGTATATGGAACTTGGAATTCAATTCATTCACCCACTGGTTGACAAGGGATGCAGGGACAAGAAGGAGTACTTTTTTCACTAAGCCGCGAATCATCAATTCTTTCAATACAAGACCTGCTTCTATCGTTTTTCCCAAACCTACTTCATCTGCCAGGATGGCGCGTCCGTTCATCTCCTCGACTACCCGCTGGCTCGCTTGGAGCTGGTGCGGATGGAAGGTCATGTGGGGCAGATACCCAGGAGCGACCAAACCAGTGAAGGTGTCAATATTCGTTTCTTTGGCAGCTGTATAAGCCATTTGAAAATGCTCCCAGGATGCTGTATCTCCTTCGTGCTGCAGCACATCATCCATCATGTCGATAAATTGCTGATCATCATGTATTTCCGCATGCATCGTAAACTCATCTCCTTATTCTTCGGAGTTTTATGAAAAAGCATAAAAAGATAGACACAATCTAAAATTGTTATGTTATAATGAGGCTGAAACCAAACATTATTAATATTTTTTGTTAGAATGTTTGGGTTTTGCTTTTTTATAGGTTGATTGTCTGTTAGTATGCCCGCGATTTACAATTTCATAAACCGCGAGTGAATGTTGGAGGAGAGACCGCTGCACAGCGGCGCCGAAGGAGCAAATATTGAGTGAATCTCTCAGGCAAAAGAACTCCAGCACGACGCAACTCTGGAGAGTGTTTCCATAGTGGAAGCCACCCAAGAAGCAATTATGGTCCAAGGACGATAAGAAACTTTCTGGTAAATGGACAGAGCCCCTCAAAATGTATTTGAGATGGGCTCTGTTTTTTGTTGCGAGTTACATAAGAGAGGAGAAGGATGATGAGTGAGTTGAAACGAACACCGCTTTATCCTGCTTATCAGGCTAACAGCAAGACGATCGATTTTGGCGGCTGGGAATTGCCGGTACATTTCAGCAGCATCCAGGAAGAGCATCATGCTGTAAGGCAATCTGCTGGTTTATTCGATGTATCCCATATGGGGGAGATTTTGGTTCACGGACCAGCGAGCAAGGATTTCCTGCAGTATGTCTTGACGAATGACGTGGACTTGCTCGTCCCGAATAAAGCGCAGTACAGCGTCATGTGTCATGAAGATGGGGGAACAGTGGACGACCTGATCGTTTATATGCTGGAGGAAAATCGTTATCTATTGGTTGTCAATGCCGCCAATACCGAAAAGGATTTCGGATGGCTGCTTTCCCACAAACGTGATGGCGTGGAAATCGAGAATCATTCAGAAGCCTACATGCAGGTTGCCCTCCAAGGACCCCATGCAGAGCAAATCCTACAGCAGGTGGCAGCAGCTGAATTGTCGGAAATTTCGTTTTTCCGTTTTGCTTATCCAGCGAAACTGGAAGGCATTGAGGGGGATTTCCTGATCTCTCGCACAGGCTACACGGGCGAAGATGGTTTTGAGATCTATGGACCTGCCGCAAGCGGGCAAGCTGTCTGGGAACTGCTGTTAAAGACAGGTCAGCTATATAATCTTCAGCCAGTCGGACTCGGAGCGAGGGACACATTGCGTTTTGAAGCGAATTTGCCTTTGTATGGAAATGAATTGACAAAGGAAATCACTCCAGTCGAAGCTGGTATCGGCTTTGCGGTGAAAACGAATAAGTCCGCCGACTTCATCGGGAAAGAAGTCTTAAAAAAGCAAAAAGAGATCGGAACTGAACGAAAGCTAGTCGGTATTGAAATGCTGGATAAAGGCATTCCCCGTCATGGGTATCCAGTCTTCAGCGATGATGAACAGATTGGTGAGATAACGACTGGCACCAAGTCGCCTACGCTGGATAAATCGATCGGCCTTGCCCTCATACAAGCAGATGCTGCTGAGGTAGGCAATATTGTAGAGGTGCAGATCCGGAAAAAAAGATTACTGGCCAAGGTTGTCACAATACCATTCTATAAGCGGAAATAGGGGGATACGCCATGGATTTCAGATACTTACCGATGACAGAGCAAGACAAAGAAGAAATGCTGCAAACGATCGGTGTGAAGGACACAGAGGAGCTTTTCTCTGATATTCCGGAAGAGGTTCGCTTGAAAGAGCCGCTCCGGATCAAAGAAACGAAGAGTGAAGGAGAACTGAAAGCGGAACTTGCTGACTTGGCAGATCGCAATATCACGATGAAAACACATGCTTCCTTCCTTGGTGCGGGTGTGTACGATCATTATATTCCTTCCATCGTCGATCATGTTATTTCCAGGTCTGAGTTTTATACAGCTTATACGCCGTATCAGCCTGAAATTTCCCAAGGTGAACTGCAGGCCATTTTTGAATTCCAGACAATGATAGCCGAGCTGACTGGAATGGATGTAGCGAATAGTTCCATGTACGATGGCGGAACAGCTCTTGCCGAAGCAGCCACATTGAGTGCGGGTCATTCGAGGAAGAGAAAGATCATTGTATCTGAAACGGTTCACCCGGAATCGCGTCAAGTGATCGATTCCTATGGAAGAGGACAACACTTGGAAGTCGTCACTGTCCCGCATAAGGAAGGGTTGACTGATTTAAAAGCGTTGGAAGAGTTAGTGGATGAAAATACGGCCAGCGTCATCATCCAGTATCCGAATTTCTTCGGTCAAGTCGAACCGCTTGCCGACGTTAGAAAAATCATTGATACACAGCCAAAAGCGATGATGGTCGTTTCCAGCAATCCGCTGGCTTTGGGTTTCTTGACACCGCCAGGAAGTTTCGGAGCCGATATTGTCGTCGGTGATACACAGGTGTTTGGTATTCCAGCACAATTTGGCGGCCCGCATTGCGGTTATTTCGCAAGCTCGGCTAAATTGATGCGCAAACTGCCGGGAAGGCTTGTCGGTCAGACGAAGGATGAAGAAGGCAGACGTGGCTTTGTCCTCACACTGCAAGCTCGGGAGCAGCATATCCGCCGCGATAAGGCGACGTCGAATATTTGTTCCAATCAGGCGTTGAACGCACTGGCTTCTTCAGTTGCAATGAGTGCACTAGGGAAAAAAGGTGTGGCTGAGATGGCTCACTTGAACATACAGAAAGCCCACTATATGAAAAAGCAGCTTGAAGCACACGGGCTGCAAGTCGCCTTCCAAGGCGCCTTCTTCAATGAATTGGTAATTAAAGTAGACGACGATGCGGATGCACTGAATGATCATCTGGTTACACAAGGGTTTATCGGGGGGTATCACTTGGGACGGATAGATGATCGTTTGAAGAACCACATACTTGTTGCTGTGACGGAGCAGCGCACAAAAGAACAGATTGATACATTCGTAAGAGAGGTGGCGGCAGTCCATGCAAAACAATACTGATTTCCCATTGTTATTTGAACAAACGAAACCAGGCAGGACGGGATACAGTTTGCCGTCGCTGGATGTTCCTGAAACGGATCTATCGGAAGTTTTCGATTCAGATTATATTCGAAGTGAGCCAGCAGCGCTTCCAGAATTGAGTGAGCTGCAGATCATCCGGCATTATACAGCTCTTTCAAGAAGGAATTACGGTGTGGATTCTGGATTTTATCCGCTCGGCTCCTGTACGATGAAGTATAATCCGAAAATCAATGAAGATGTCGTCCGCATGGACGGTTTCAGCCATGTGCATCCATATCAGGATCCAAAAACGGCACAAGGTGCGCTGGAGCTTATGTTCGATCTGCAGGAGCAGCTGAAGGAAATCACTGGCATGCATGAGGTTAGTTTGCAGCCAGCAGCAGGAGCTCATGGGGAATGGACGGGACTAATGATGATCCGTGCCTTGCATGAGAAAAATGGGGAGACGCAGCGTACGAAGGTCATCGTGCCGGATTCTGCCCATGGAACGAACCCTGCTTCGGCAACAGTTGCTGGATTTGAATCCGTGACGGTTAAATCCAATGAAGAAGGACTCGTGGATTTGGAAGATTTGCGTCGGGTAGTTGGAGAAGATACAGCAGCACTGATGCTTACGAATCCGAATACACTCGGTCTGTTTGAAAAGGATATTTTGGAAATGGCCAAGATTGTACATGAAGCAGGCGGCAAATTATATTATGATGGTGCTAATCTCAATGCCATCATGGGCTATACAAGACCTGGGGATATGGGTTTTGATGTCGTGCACTTGAATTTGCATAAGACGTTCACCGGCCCGCATGGCGGCGGTGGTCCGGGATCTGGTCCTGTCGGTGTATCGGAAGAGCTGGCTGCCTTTTTGCCAAAGCCAATCGTACGCAGAGCAGGAGAAGAAATCATTCTTGACGAAGATCGTCCGGATTCAATCGGGCGCGTGAAGCCATATTACGGAAACTTCGGTATAAATGTTCGTGCATATACGTATATCCGTACAATGGGGCCAGAAGGATTGAAACGCGTAAGTGAATATGCAGTTCTGAATGCGAATTACATGATGCGTCGCTTAAGTGAAGCATTTGATTTGCCATACGCACAGCATTGCAAGCATGAATTCGTTCTCTCCGGACGCAGACAGAAAAAACTAGGAGTCCGGACACTTGATATGGCCAAACGATTGCTTGATTTTGGCTATCATCCGCCGACCATCTACTTCCCGCTCAACGTAGAGGAAGCGCTGATGATCGAGCCGACCGAAACGGAAGCAAAAGAAACATTGGATAGTTTCATCGATACGATGCTGGAGATCGCTGCAGATGCAGAACATAATCCAGAGATCGTCCAGGAAGCACCGCACACGACAGTCGTCAGCAGAATGGATGAGACGACTGCTGCCAGAAAGCCGATCCTTCGTTATATACCTGAATGAAAAAAAGAGCTTTGCACATTACGTGCAAAGCTCTTTTTCAGTCGCCTTTACGTTTGATTTTACCGCTCCAGGCCTTGAAGCCGCCTTTAAGCTGGTTAAGATCCTGGCATCCTTTTTTATGCAGCATAGCTGCAGCTCGTACGGTACGTGTACCATTTTGATCATACAAGTAAACAGGCTTGTCCTTTCGGATCTCTGCCATACGGTAGCGAAGCTGTGTCAGCGGGATATTGCGGGCCCCCAGGATATGTCCTCCGTCGAACTCCTTCGGCTCGCGAACATCGATCAGCTGCGCTTTACGATAGCCAGCTTTGAATTCTTCCTCTGTAAGAGTTTTTAAATGTTTCTTCTGAATAAAATAACGGATTACACTGTAAAGAATGAATACAACGAGTGCAATGCCGATAACCAGTACTGCTTCCATGTCATTTCCCCCATCTGCTGATACTCCAGCTTATATTATAGCAATCAAGTCCTCATTTTCAAAGAATTTTTACAGTCGTTCAAATAAGTGTAACACTTTTGACCTTCTTCAACTTTGTTGGCTTGTTTGTCCGATGGAAAAGGTGTATCATGTAAAGATGTAGAAGCCGCAGTGGTTTGAATGGAGGAGTATTATGCCTACACCCAGTATGGAGGACTATATCGAACAAATTTACATATTAATGGAGCAAAAAGGATACGCTCGTGTATCGGATATAGCAGAGAATCTGCAAGTCCATCCTTCCTCTGTCACAAAAATGGTGCAGAAGCTGGATAAAGATGAATATTTGAAGTATGAAAAATATCGAGGTTTGATTTTGACCGATAAAGGGGAGCAGGTCGGCAAACGGTTAGTATACCGGCATGAACTATTGGAAGATTTCCTGCGGATCATCGGTGTCGAGGAAGGGAATATCTACCACGATGTAGAAGGGATCGAGCATCACTTGAGCTGGAATTCCATTGAACGGATCGGTAATCTTGTTCAATTTTTCCAGGAAGACAAAGAACGCCAAGAAGCACTGATCAAAATTCGGCAAGACCAAAAGTCTTAACCCCAGCCATCCAATTCGGATGGTTTTTTTGTTCTAAAAGAACAGCTCCTTGATTAGGTATAGTAAAAAGTCATCATGGAGCGTGCTTATGAAAATAGACGGCGTTTTCTCAGGTGGAGGGGTGAAGGCCTTCGCTTTCATCGGTGCCATTCAGGCTGTTGAGAAGGAGAAATATGCGTTTGAGAACGTAGCGGGTACTTCTGCTGGTGCGATTGTTGCAGGTTTGCTGGCAGCTGGTTACGACGGGAAAGAGATGGAAGCTTTGCTGCAGGAAACCGATATCAGTAAATTTACAGATCCTATCAAGCTGACGAAGTTCATCCCATTTGCCAACTGGCTGACGCTTTATTTTAAGATGGGTTTATACAAAGGGAATGCCTTGGAAAGATGGTTATACGAAGCATTGGCGAAAAAGCAGGTATACACTTTTCAAGATCTGAAGCCAAAAACGCTGAAAGTGATTGCAGCCGATGTAACGCTCGGCCAATTGATCGTTTTCCCGGATGATCTGGCTGAGACTTATGGGATCGATGGCGGAAGTTTTCCGGTGGCACGTGCCATCCGGATGAGTGCAGGTATTCCATATATTTTCATGCCGGCCAGACTAGTATACAGGAATCGAAAACGGAGTTTGCTGCTGGATGGGGGACTGCTCAGCAACTTTCCGCTTTGGACTTTGGAAGGTGAAGAAAGGCTCTTGAGACGTCCGATTTTAGGAATGAAGCTGAGTGAAGCTGTACAAAAAATTCCTGTACAGAAAGTCCATCAATCCTTTGATTTGTTTTATGCGCTTTTCAAGACGATGAAGATAGCACATGATATGCGACATATCAATCAGGATACTGCAAAGGATATCATCTTCATTCCGGTTGAGGGTATCGGAATGGCAGATTTCAATATCTCTGCTGTTGAAAAGGAAAAGCTGATAACAGTCGGCAGGGACAAGGCGGAGCGGTTCCTGAAACGCTGGCCATAAAAAAAAGTCGGGCATCAGATGCTCGACTTTTTCCGTTTTTGTTTGTTACCTTCGATGACACGGAGCTGGGGACCACGAGACCTATCTTTGATAGATCGCTTTCTTTTGGCAGCGGATGCTTTTTTCATGCTTGTAGCTGATTTTGCAGGTTTATTGACAGGGCGGGCTTTTGGCTGCTTATATTTTTGCTTTGACTGCTTCACTGCTTTTTTATATTTCTGCATATCGTTGCTGCCGCTGCCGCCAGCTGTTGCACGACCGCGCAGGCGTGTAAGAATGAAATAGAGCAGCGCTCCGAAAAGAACGGCACCTCCAACCCAAACAAGCACATTCTGGAAAAATGCTCCTGGACTCGTCACGAGCTGCATGACGACCCCGATGGCAGCAAGCCCAATCAAAACAAAAACGATGATGGAAGACCCAGATCTACGCAACCCATTTTCCTCCTTTCCATGCCTTTGTGGAGGCATGGTTTCGTTATCTTACTATCTTTATACCACTATTCACCTGTACAGAATCATTTTCCAGCACTTTTTTGAAAGAAGCGAGCGCAACTTCCACTTGGTCATCCTTTGGCTCTTTTGTCGTAATCAGCTGGAGCCACAAACCTGGATACCCGAGGAAGCGAAGGACAGGAATATTCCGAACCTTATTCGTGAGCTGGAGTACCTCGAACGATAGCCCGATGACAAGCGGCAGAAGCAGGATCCGGTTTACCATGCGCCACCATAGCGGGTCTGTTGCAACGAACATATATACAATCACACCTACTATGACAGTGAACAGCAAGAAGCTTGATCCGCATCGATAATGAAGACGAGATTGTTTTTGTACATTCTCAACGGTGAGCGGCAACCCATTCTCGTAACAGTTGATCACCTTATGTTCGGCGCCATGATATTGGAATACCCGTTTAATTATTGGTGTCAATGACACAAGATAAACGTATGCAAGAAGCAGAATCAGCTTCAGGAACCCTTCCAGTGCAACTTGTTCAAAGCGGGAAGGCAGCCATTTGTCGAAGAAATCAGCGACTAATGCAGGTGTAAGTGTGAAAATCAGTTTCCCGAAAATGAAAGAAAGAACACCGACTGCGCCGATTCCGATGATCATTGCCAATTTGGATTTCTTCTCTTCAGGTACAATCTCTTCATCGTCTTCGGGATTGACACCGTAACGCTCTGAAGAAAAATTCAAGTGCTTCGTGCCATTGGCGCTGGCCTGTATGATGGCTGCGAGCCCCCGCAATATAGGTATCTTTTTCAATTTGGATAGTTTCGGGTTATCTTTCCGCTCGACGGTTAAGTAATCAATGCTGTCGTCATTTCTGCGAACGGCAGTAACGAAGCTGTTTTTTCCCGCAAACATGACACCTTCAACGACGGCTTGCCCGCCATAGGTATTGGTTTGTTTATCTGACATAATTTCACCAGCCTCGTATCGATTTCCTTCTATTTTACTAAAAAAAGACAGAGAACACTAGATGGGAGCTATGATTAAAATTGCATATTCAAGGCATGCTACGTAATGAGGTGAGGAATATGCAGCAAAATCGGAAAACAGCATCACGTTTTAATAGAAGTGCCGTCTTGACCGGATTCGTCGGGGGCGTGCTCTGGTCAGCAATTGCCTGGTTAGCCTACTTTTTTCATTTCACCGATTTATCGGTGGCGGATTTCGTCCTGCGCTCATGGGTATGGATGCCATGGGCCGATACCTGGGTGGCCGAACTGATCAGTATAATCCTAGTCGGGCTTCTTTCGATTCTCATTGCTTTTCTTTATTTCTTATTTTTGAAGCAGCAGGAAGGAATTATGCCAAGCTTGATCTTCGGCGCGGTGCTTTGGGTCCTTGTCCAGCTTTTGCTCGCCCCGCTCATCCATGGTGTGGATAGTGCTTTTCAAGCAGATCGGAATGCAAATATTACGACAATGTGCCTGTATTTGCTTTATGCTGTATTTATCGGATACAGTATCAGCTTTGAATACCAGCAAAGTGAGGCTTACCAAGAGAAGGGTTAAGCATTTCGAATTTTCAATCACAAAATCTTCGTCTTATGTTACACTATGTGAAAGTTAAAATCTTGTAACCAAAGGATGAAGAAAGTGAATCGCTTAATGTTAATCAATGGACCAAATTTGAACTTACTCGGCACGAGGGAACCTGGCATTTATGGAAGTCACACGCTGTCTGATGTGGTGGCTGAAGTCAAGAAGGTGACAGATGGTTTTGGTTGTGAACTGGAAGATTTTCAGTCGAATCACGAAGGAGCGATGGTGGATAAGATCCAGGAAGCGGGTCGCACATGCAGTGGGATCATCCTGAATGCTGCTGCTTATACGCATACGAGCATTGCGATCAGGGATGCGATTGCCAGTATCCCGATACCGGTGGTGGAAGTACACATTTCCAATATCCATACCCGCGAGGAGTTCAGGCATCATTCGATGCTGGCATCCGTGTGCAAGGCGCAAATCGTCGGTCTGGGCATCAAAGGCTACCGATATGCAGCTATGGCACTGCTGGAGAAATAAGGGGAGAGGAAGAAACAGATGGAGAAACTCGAGAAATTACGTGCTTTGATGGAAAAAAAGAATCTGGATGCACTTATCGTGACAAGCGGGCAGAACCGCCGATACATATCAGGCTTTACCGGAAGTGCGGGACTGCTTGTCATCACAAAATCCAAACAGCTTTTCATTACAGATTTTCGCTATATCGAACAGGCAGCAGACCAAGCGCCTGATTTTGAAATCATTGAGCATAAGCAGTCCATCGTACAGGAAGCTTGTGCCCAACTGTTGAAAGAAGGTGCACAGCAGGTAGGATTTGAGCATGAAGATGTCACTTTCGCGCTGTATCAGCAGTTCCAGGACGCTATCAAAGCAGATCTCATCCCGGCTTCCGGATTGATCGAGGAATTGCGTCTGATCAAATCAGAGGCAGAGCTTCGCATCATGAAAACTGCTGCAGAAATTGCCGATGCAGCCTATACACATATACTGACTTTCGTTAAGCCAGGTATGAAGGAAATCGAGGTTTCCAATGAACTGGAGTTCTTCATGCGCAAACAAGGCGCAACACAGTCCAGCTTCGATACGATCGTCGCCTCCGGCTACCGTTCCGCTTTGCCGCATGGCGTGGCATCCGAAAAACAAATCCAAAAGGGCGAATTGGTCACACTTGATTACGGTGCCCTTTACAATGGATATTGCTCCGATATCACCCGAACTTTCGCAGTAGGTGAGATAAGTGACAAATTACGCGAGATTTATGATATAGTACTAGAGGCGAATCTTCGAGGAGTAGCGGGCGTGAAACCGGGTATCACTGGTAAGGAAGCCGATGCGCTCACACGAGACTATATCACCGAAAAAGGCTATGGCCAGTATTTCGGACATTCTACCGGTCATGGACTCGGTATGGATGTACACGAATCGCCAGCTCTATCCTTCCGCTCCGACACGGTATTAAAGCCAGGAATGGTTGTGACGGTAGAGCCGGGGATCTACATACCGGAAGTAGGCGGATGCCGCATCGAGGATGATCTTGTGCTGACAGCTGATGGCAGTGAGCGTCTGACGTTCTCCACTAAAGATTTAATTACTTTGTAACAGCCGTTTTTCGAAGGAGGAAAACAATGATTTCAGTTAACGATTTTCGTACGGGCCTTACAATCGAAGTAGATAATGGCCTATGGCAGGTAATTGATTTCCAGCACGTAAAACCTGGAAAAGGTGCGGCATTTGTCCGTTCCAAACTGCGTAACCTGCGCAATGGTAACATCCAGGAGAAAACATTCCGTGCAGGAGAAAAGGTTTCCCGTGCGCATATCGAACACAAAAAAATGCAGTATCTTTATTCTGCTGGTGATACGCATACTTTCATGGATAATGAGTCTTTCGAACAGCTGGAGCTTCAAACAGCACAGATCGAATATGAACTTAAATTCCTGAAAGAAAATATGGAAATCAGCGTGATGACATTTGGCGGCGAAACACTTGGTGTGGATCTGCCGAACAACGTGGAATTGAAAGTTGTAGAGACAGAACCTGGTATCAAAGGTGATACAGCAAGCGGTGGTACGAAGCCGGCTATCGTTGAAACAGGTTTGAGCGTACAAGTCCCATTCTTCATCAATGAAGGCGATGTACTGATCATCAGCACATCCGATGGCAAATACGTATCACGTGCGTAAGGCAGCTTAAAGAGCCTCTTCCCAACCTTGGGGAGAGGCTCTTTTTTGTGCATAAACAAGTCAGAGGCACATACATTACAGTATGGACAACATGTCCAATCGAAGCCAGAGGTGAACAACAATGAAGGAGATCCAAAACTTGTTTCGAACGCCTGTACAAGCAATGTTGTCGGAAAAAATCGGGGATCGATGGGAGAAGCTGCAGGAAATACGATGCCGGACGAATCAACAGCTTGAATTATGCTTCGATGATACGACCGAGTGGATTGAAACATCGTTCATAACGGCGGATGATGCACGTTTCATGCTGAATCAACTGAGTGATTTCTCTTTATATGCACTTGAAAATGAATTGCGGGAAGGGTATATCACGATTGCTGGAGGGCACCGTATCGGACTGAGCGGCCAAGTGAATACAGAAGGCGGTATGGTCAAAGCACTTAAGCATATATCATCTTTCAACATAAGAATCGCAAAGGCAAAACCGGGTGCAGCCAAACAAATTATGCCGTCTTTGTACAATTTCGATGGTTCCTGCCGTCATACACTTATCATAGGTCCGCCCAAGTCCGGGAAAACGACCATTCTGCGGGATATAGTCCGATGCCTTTCCACCGGCTGGCAGCAATATCCGGCGTTGAAGACAGCAGTCGTTGACGAACGGTCGGAAATTGGAGGCAGTATCAATGGTATTCCGCAGCATGACTTGGGAAGAAGAACAGATATCATGGACGCGTGTCCGAAAGCTGATGGATTGATGATGCTGATACGGTCGATGTCCCCAGATGTGATTGTGGCAGATG
Source organism: Terribacillus jepli (assembly GCF_047228925.1). Taxonomy (NCBI): domain Bacteria; kingdom Bacillati; phylum Bacillota; class Bacilli; order Caryophanales; family Bacillaceae; genus Terribacillus; species Terribacillus jepli. The sequence continues at coordinate 42,634 of NZ_JBFEGH010000013.1, forward strand.
AAATCGGGAGCGGGCGGGACGTGCAAGCATTATTGGAAGCATTGCATGCAGGCGTGAAGATTGTATGCAGTGTCCATGGTGATAGCTTTGATTCCATCCGTCACAGACCATCGCTGCGTCCGCTGTTTCAACATAAAGTGTTCGAACGCATCGTAATTTTGAACAAAGGCAATTCACCTGGAGTGGTACAAGCCCTGCTTGATACATCCAGGCTGGCAGGTGCCAACGCATGAAGCTGATAGGAGCGATCCTTGTGCTGATTGCAGCGACTTGGGCAGGTTTTGATTTATCCCGAAGACTGCAGCAGCGTCCGAAACAAATTCGTCAGCTGATCAGCAGTCTGCAAGTGATGGAGGCAGAAATCCTATACAGTCAGACAAGCATCATCGAAACAAGCGATAACCTTGCCAAGCAAATCCCACAGCCTGCAGCTGGTTTTTTTCGGTCGCTTTCGGATAAGCTGCAGCTGCACCCGGCAGGACTGTATGACTGCTGGGAAGAGACAACCGAAAATTGGATAGGCAATACAGCTTTGAAACCTGCTGAGAAGGATATCTGGCTGCAATTCGGCCGTACGCTCGGCCAACATGATTTTGAGCAGCAGCAAAAACATATCCAGTTAGCCAGAACCCATTTGGAACGCGAGCTGGAGGAATCGGAAGAAGCAAACCAGCGATATGGAAAAATGATCCGCAACCTTGGCTTCCTGACGGGATTGCTGATCGTGCTGCTGCTTATCTGAACGGAGTAGGAAAGGAGTCCGCTATGCTCTCAGAAGCAATGATTCTATTTCAAATTGCAGGTATCGGGATGATCGTTGCCATCATTCATACAGTACTGAAGCAAATGGGGAAGGAAGAGATTGCGCAATTTACGACACTGATGGGATTCATCCTTGTACTGCTCATTGTCTTGGGCAAATTATCGGAGTTGTTCCAGCAGATCAAGTCGGTGTTTTTATTCCAGGGATGAGGCGATAAAGATGGATATCATCATAATCGTATCCATTGGTATTGTGGCAAGTTTGCTTGCCTTGATTGTAAAGGAACAGAATTCTTCCATCGCATTCTTTGTTGTCGTGGTGACGGGTATCATCATTTTCTTGTTCATCCTGCAGAAAATCGCTGGTATCCTCCTCTTGATCGAGCAGCTGGGTGAAAGGGCAAATGTAGAAGGACTTTATATCAAAACGATATTGAAAATCATCGGCATTGCTTACATCACGGAATTCGGGGCACATCTGACCCGGGATGCCGGCTTGTCGGCCATTGCCGCCAAGATAGAACTTGCCGGGAAAATCATCATCATTACGGTGGCCATCCCGATTCTGACAGCAGTCATCGAAACAATAATCAGTTTTATGCCGGGCGGATAAGGAGCTGGATACGTTGAAACGCTGCTTGGTCATTCTTTTCGCATTATGCATCTTACTTGTATATCCGTCAGCAGCCTTTGGAGAGACGAATCAGACAGTAGAGGAGGAAACAGCAGTCACAGCCTTTGAAAGCTTGCCGACAGAAGAGCTCAGTGGATACTGGGAGCTGCTGTCTGATAAATACGGTCAATATATCCCGGAACTGGAAAAAGGCTCACTACTTGAGTTTATCCAACAGCAAGGAGATATTTCCATTGAATCATGGCTGAAGGGACTTTTCGAATATTTGCTGTATGAACTGCTGCTCAACGGTAAGCTGCTTGGTATTTTAATTCTTCTAACGCTGTTCAGCAGTATCCTGCAAACGATCCAAACCGCTTTCAATAAAGGCTCCATCAGCAAAGTGGCTTATTTGATCGTCTGTATGGTCCTGCTGACACTTCTTTTGAATAGTTTCCGTTTATCGGTGAGCTATACAATGGAAGCCATCAATGGAATGAGTGATTTCATGCTCGCATTGATTCCGCTCTTGCTCGGGCTGATGGCATCATTCGGAAGTCTTTCGGCTGTCGCTTTTTTTCATCCGATCATCGTATTCCTCATCCATGCCAGCGGCTTATTGATCTCCAAAGTAATCATCCCATTATTCCTCATGAGTGCTCTCTTACATCTAGTCAGTACGATCAACAAAGAATATCCCGTCACCCAGCTCGCTGATTTACTGAAAAATGTCGCACTTTGGCTTTTGGGTATTTTCTTTTCTGTTTTTCTCGGCGTCATCTCGGTTCAAGGGGCTGTCACAGCCGTTCAAGATGGAGTGGCGATGAAAACCGCCAAATTCATCACCGGCAACTTCATACCGGTGATTGGCCGTATGTTCACCGATGCCACGGATACGGTATTGAGTGCTTCACTCCTTTTAAAGAACGCCATCGGAATTGTCGGGGTGCTGATCGTCTTGGCCATCGCCTTGTTCCCGGCAATCAAGATCCTTGCCATTGCGCTTATTTATAAGATAGCCGCCGCCCTGCTGCAGCCGCTGGGGGACGGACCGATCATTAAATCCATGCAAGTGATGAGTAAGTACATCCTGTATATCTTCGCTTGCTTGCTCGTTGTCGCATTCATGTTTTTCATCGCCATCGTCATCATTGTCGCTACGAGCAATGTCACATTAATGCTGAGATAGGAGCTGATCACTTGGAAACATTGCAATCCTGGGTGATGCAGATCATTTTGTTCATCCTCCTTGCTTTTGTTCTGGATATGGTGCTGCCGGACACTGACATGCGCAAATATGTCAAATTGGTCATGGGGCTGATGCTTTTGCTGTTATTCCTGAAACCGGTCTTTGCCTTATTCCAAGTCGACTCAAGCCGGGCAGTACAGGAAGCGATGGCAGGTTTTGCTGCTTTGACGGATGCCCCCTCCATGGAAAATTCGATAGAACAGAAGAAAAGTGAAATAGATTCGGTGCAGCGTGCATATATTGAGGAACAGATGGCTGTCCAATTAAAGGACCAAGCAAATCCAACGCTGCAAGAGAATTTTCATATGCAAATCACGGACATCGCAGTCGCCTTTAAGGAGGGAGAGGATGAGGAAACGGCCGAAGCAATCGAATCCATCCATGTAACGGTGCAGACGACCGAGCAGGACTTACCAGAAGGAGATATTCGCGACGTGGTCATCGACAGTTCCCGTCCGCTTGAAGCAACCGAACAAACTGAGGACTTGGAGAAAGTGAAATCCCATCTGGCTGACATCTGGGAGCTCGAGGATCTGCCGCTTGAGGTCACCCAAAAAGGGGGGACAGGATGAAAAAGTTACTAGACAAGCTTTCCGAACAATGGAAACTGAAAGATTCCCAGAATAAGAAACCGACGAAGCTTGGATATTTGGTCATCGTCGGATTGCTCGGTGCTTTGCTTTTGCTCATAAGCGGCTTATTCACAGAACAGGCAGAGCCGGGTGGACAAACACCTCAGCAAAAGCAGGATACTGTGACTGGGAAAACAGAAGAAACTTTTGCCAAAAAGGAAAGTGACACTTCTGCTTCATCAGCTGATCTGGAAGCGGCATATGAACAAGACTTAGTCGGGCTGCTGGAAAAGATCAAAGGCGTTTCAGAAGTGGAAGTGATGGTCAATCTCAACAGCACGCATCAGAAAATCTATGAAAAAAACTTGATCATCGGCCAGCAAACATCCGAAGAAACAGATCAAAACGGCGGTGAACGTGTCGTGGAAGACGAAAACGAGGAACAGCAGGTCGTGCTTGTCAGACAAGGTGACCAAGAAGTTCCGCTGCTGGTGGAAACGAGAAAGCCAGAAGTGAGGGGAGTGCTTATCGTTGCCAAAGGTGCCGATCAAGCAACTGTACGGGAATGGGTTGTGGAAGCAGTATCACGAGTGCTCGACGTACCGACACATCGAATTTCGGTCATGCCGAAAAATTGAGGGGGAATTGGGATGTTGAAAAAACAAACAGTGTGGCTATTGACGATGCTGAGCTTGCTGATCGTATTGAGTGTCTATTATATGACTTCTCCGAACGGGGATGAACTAGCTTTCATCAACGATAATGCAGATGAAAATGGGACAAGCACGACTGCTGGTGACTCGAAAGACTCAGGAGAGTCCGGTGACTCTGGTTCCGATGAAGAGGGGGAAGCAGACGTGACGACTGAACCAGCTGATGTTGATGAACTATTTGCCAGCATTCGGATGCAGACGATGGATCAGCGCAGCGAAGCAAAAACCAGACTTGAAGAGATTGTTGCAAGCTCATCAACGAGCACAGAAGAAAAAAATGAAGCAGTCAATCAAATTGAACTGATGGAACAATTCGCATCAAAGGAGTCCATCCTGGAAGAATCAATCATTGCAGAGAAAGGCTATGATGAAGTGCTCGTCCGGGCTGAAGAAGGACATGTGCAAATAACAGTGAAAACAGATAAAATGACAGCACAAGAAGCAAACAGCATCATGCAGATGGCTGCCGATGAATTTGCCGGTGCCAATGTCGATGTCAAATACATTCCGCAGAAATAAAGGATCAGAGGCTGGAACAAAAGTGCTTCAGCTAAATGAAAACCCGAACTATGACGTGAATCTTGAAACAAAGATGCGCGTAAGTTCGGGTTTTTTGTACTAGCGGAGTGTTCCGCTGAAGCGGTGCTCAGGAAGTAGTGTTCGAATTTAAGCACAGTTATTTCCCGAACTCTTTTTCTTTATGGAGGGGTGTTTAGTACGATTTTGTTTCAAGTGGTGGTATGCTAGGCTATGATTAGCAGCAGGCTATACATATGCAGGGAGAAGGCGCAAGCAGTGAAGACAGTATTCAGTTATCTTAAACCTTATTGGCTTATTATCGTCACTTCTTTGATTTTTATCCTGATGGAACTTTCCGTGGAACTGGTACAGCCATTCCTTTTACAAATGCTGATTGATGACGGGATCGCAACCGGCGATAATGGACTCGTGATGGGGCTTGGGCTGGGTATGGTGGCTATTGCGATAATCGGCTTCGGAGCTGGTATCATCAACATATTTTTTGCCGACCACTTGGGGCAGAGTGTCGGAAAAGAGCTGCGCGATCACATGTTTGAGCGGCTGCAGCAGGCAGAATTGCAGGATATCCAGCGTTTTGGCACGAGCACGCTTCTAACTCGGCTTACAAATGACGTCAACCAGATACAGCTGACACTTGTCATGTTCTTCCGGTTCATGATCAGAGCCCCTTTCCTGATCATCGGAGGAACAATCATGGCTTTCGTCGTCAACGCGAAAATAGCACTTATTTTGCTGGTTGTCATCCCGATTCTTTTGTTTGTCCTCCGCTTCATCATGAAGCGAAGCATCCGTTATTTCGGTATTGTGCAGCGGAGTGTGGACAAGGTGAATCATGTGATGCGGGAAAACCTTGTAGGACTGCGTTTGATCAGGATTTTCGTCAGGGAAGAGCACGAACGGAAGCGATTTGAAAATACGAGCAATGAACTGCGGCAAAATATGCTTCGGGCATTCCGATATACGGAGCTGTCGGTACCGCTGCTCACTTTGGTGATGAATATCGCCATTCTGGCCATTCTTTATGTTGGCGGGGTCCAGCAGCAAACGAATGTCGGGGATATAGTAGCAATCGTGAACTATGCCACCAGGATCACAGGGGCATTGAGTGTCGTTGGTATGCTGATAACTTTTTATGCCAGGGCTAAAGCGTCCGGTGAACGGATCAGCGATGTCCTCGCATTGGATGGTTTGGCGGATGAGGAACAGGGGACTTCTGGGATTTTTCGCGGTGGTATAGCCATGGATCATGTGACTTACCGATATCCTAATGGCAAGGTGCCGGTTATTGAAGATTTCACTCTTCAAATCAAACCTGGCGAACGGATCGCCGTACTGGGTGAAACAGGCTCCGGAAAATCGACTTTGTTACATCTCATGATTGGATTGTATGAACCGGATCACGGACAGGTGATGGCAGATGGCATACCGCTACCGGATTTGGATGATAAATCTTTCAGAAAACAAATCGGTTTCGTTTCCCAGGAGGTACAGTTGTTTTCCGGGACGATTCGGGAAAATATTTCTTGGGGAGTCCCTGATGCCACTGAGGAAGCCATTATCCGGGCTGCAAAGGATGCGCAGATTTACGATACGATTGCCAAGCTGCCAGACAAGTTTGATACAAGACTAGGCCAGAATGGGATCAACCTCTCCGGAGGACAGAAGCAGCGACTGACAATCGCAAGAGCTTTGCTGATGGAACCCTCGTTATTGCTGATGGATGATAGCACGAGTGCACTGGATTTGCAGACAGAACGCAAACTATTGGATGCTCTCAAGAAATATGAGTGTACGACAGTGCTGGTGACACAAAAGCTTAGCACAGCCATGCAATGCAATCGGATCCTGATTGTGGAAGATGGAAAACGAACAGCGTATGGTACAGCGGAAGAACTCTTGGAACAATCAATGTTATTCCGTGCAATCCAAGCTTCGCAGCAGCAAAGGGAGGCTACATCATGAAAAAGCTATCCGCAGCATTCCGTTACAAACGGCCGGTATATTCGACCGGTTCCCGCAAACAAAAAGCTAAAGTTGATAATCCAACAGAGACACTTCTAAGAATCTGGCGTTATATGCTTCTGGAAAAAAGGCTGCTTTTCAGCACACTTGGTATGATAGTTGTCAGTTCTGTACTGGCGTTGATCGGTCCTGTCATTCTTGGTCATATCGTTGACCGTTTTGTCAGTGGGGATTTTACGGCAGGATATTTGCTAAGGCAGCTGGGCTGGCTGCTGCTCATTTATACAGCTGTTGCCGTGATGACATTTTTGCAGGGGTTTTGGATGATCACGATTTCCCAGACAGCAGTGTACGCTATCAGGAAGGATCTGTTCATGCATCTGCAAAAATTGAAGCTTGCCTTCTTCGATAAACGGCAGCATGGGGAACTGATGAGTCGGATGACCAATGATGTCGATAATATTTCGACGACGCTGAACACGTCCATGGTCCAGATCGTCTCCAGTATCATCACATTCATCGGCATACTGGCAGTCATGCTGATGCTGAGTCCGATACTGACGGTCATTACGCTGCTTGTGGTGCCGGTCATGTTCACCGGGATCAAATGGATCACCAACCGTACTCGTCACGCCTTCCGGATACAGCAGCAAGCTGTCAGCAGCGTAAACGGTTTTGCAGAGGAGAGCATTTCCGGTCAAGCTGTCATTAAAGCCTATGCCCAGGAAAGCAAAGTGGTCGATACGTTCCGTGACAAGACAAAACAGCTGCAGCAAGCTGGGTTTTGGGCTCAAACATTCTCCGGATTCATTCCGAAGTGGATGAATATGCTGAATAACATCAGCTTTGCTGTCATTGCCGGTGTCGGTGCGCTTTTGATTGGATATGGCTGGGCTGGTATTACAGTCGGAACGATCGTTATCTTCCTGGAGTACTCGAGGCAGTTCACACGTCCGCTTAACGATTTGGCAAACCAATTCAATTCATTGTTCTCGGCACTTGCCGGGGCAGAAAGAGTTTTTGGAATCCTTGATGAGCAGGAAGAACACGAAAAGATGGCGAAACAAACAGTATCACAACTTCAAGGAGAGATTCACTTTGATAATGTGACATTTGCTTATGAGGAAGAACCTGCTTTGAAGGACATCAGCTTCTCTGTCCCATCAGGACAAACAGCGGCTTTTGTCGGTCCTACCGGTTCCGGTAAAACAACGGTCATGAATCTGATTGCTGGATTCTATCAGCCAGATGACGGTCAGATCACGATAGATGGAAAGCCGCTTTCCGAGCTCGATTCAGACAGCTACCGAAATCGGATCGGGGTTGTCTTACAGCAGGATTTCCTGTTCAGGGGAACAATTATGGAAAATATCCGTTATGGCAGATTGGATGCCACGGATCAACAAGTATTCGAGGCTGCCAAAGCGGCCAATGCCCATCGGTTCATCACCCGGCTGCCGGACGGATACGGGACTTTGATCGGTCAGGATGGCGGTGGACTCAGCCACGGCCAGCGTCAGCTGCTTTCAATCGCCAAAGCGCTGCTGCGGGATCCGGACATCCTCTTGCTGGATGAAGCTACTTCCAGTATCGATACGATAACGGAACATAGGATACAGCAAGCGATGCAGGCATTGATGAGGGGACGCACGAGTATCGTAGTGGCGCATCGCCTCAATACAATCGAGCAGGCTGATAAAATTTTTGTGCTGCAGGATGGTGAAATAATGGAACAGGGAAACCATCTAGAACTCATGAGGAAAAAAGGCTTTTATGCAGCACTTCAAAACGAGAAAAAACAGCATGCTTCCTCTAGTTGATGCCTTGCTGAATCGTTAGGTGTTGCGATTTTTATTGCATTTGCGTAAAATATGTTAGGGATAACCATGTATGAATCATCATGCAGGACCATTGTAAAGGAGTGCCAATATGCTTAAATTAGAAGAATTGAAAGAACTTATTACCTTAATTGACCAATCTTCGATAGATGAATTCGATTATGAAACAGAAGGGGAAAAAGTCTCCCTTCGCAAAAAGAATGAGATTGTACAAGTGGCAGCTGCCCCAGCACCTATCCAGCCGGCAGCAAGCGCTCCGCAAGCCCCAGCAGCTGCAGCACAGCCGGAACCGGCAGCACAAGCTCCAGAAGCTACTGCAAAGAATTACGATCATGAAATCACTTCACTTATGGTCGGAACGTTCTATAGCAAACCGAATCCAGATTCCGATGTATTCGTCAAAGTAGGCGATCGAGTAGAAAAAGACACGGTCGTTTGCATCGTGGAAGCGATGAAATTATTCAATGAAATCACTGCGGATGTATCTGGTGAAATCGTCGAAGTGCTTGTGGAAAACGGAGAGCTTGTTGAATATGGACAACCTCTGTTCAGAGTGAAAGCTAACTAAGGGGTTGACTCGTTGTGATTAAGAAATTATTGATTGCCAATCGAGGAGAGATTGCTGTCCGGATCATCCGTGCCTGCAAGGAAATGGGCATTGAGACAGTGGCTATCTACTCGGAAGCAGATAAAGAAGCATTGCATGTGCAGCTGGCGGATGAAGCATATTGTGTCGGTCCGGCAGCAAGTAAAGAAAGTTACTTGAATTTTTCCAATATCATCAGTGTGGCAACATTGACTGGTGTCGATGCCATCCATCCCGGTTATGGATTCCTGGCAGAGAATCCCGATTTTGCAGAGCTATGTGCCGAATGCAACATCACGTTCGTCGGTCCTAGCGCTTATGCCATCAATAAAATGGGAACAAAGGATGTTGCGCGCGAAACGATGCGGGAAGCTGGTGTTCCAGTCGTACCAGGATCAAATGGTATCGTTGCAGATGCAGAAGAAGGCAAGCAAGTTGCCCAGGAGATTGGATATCCGGTCATCATCAAAGCAACAGCCGGCGGCGGTGGTAAAGGTATTCGCGTTGCCCGCACGGAAGAAGAGCTTGTAAATGGTATCAGTGTCACGCAGCAGGAAGCGGCTACCGCTTTCGGAAACCCTGGCGTCTACTTGGAGAAATACATAGAAGATTTCCGCCATGTGGAGATTCAGGTGCTTGCTGATAACCATGGTAATGCCATTCATCTTGGTGAACGTGATTGTACGGTACAGCGTCGTATGCAGAAGCTGATCGAGGAATCTCCTTCACCTGCTGTTACACCGGAGATCCGCGAAAAAATGGGAGAAGCGGCTGTGAAAGCGGCGCTTGCAGTTGATTATTCCGGTGCAGGTACGATCGAATTCATCTTTGACCGGAAAGATCACACTTTCTATTTCATGGAGATGAATACGCGTATCCAGGTGGAACATCCGGTAACAGAGCTTGTGACCGGCGTGGATTTGATCAAGGAACAGATTCATATCGCCAACAACGAAGCCTTGCGTTATGCACAAGAGGACATCACTTTCGAGGGCTGGGCGATTGAGTGCCGGATCAACGCAGAGAATCCGTTCAAAAACTTCATGCCTTCACCAGGTAAAATCGATCTTTACCTTGCTCCCGGCGGTTACGGTGTCCGTGTTGACGGAGCGGCTTATCCGGGGTATAGCATCCCGCCATTCTATGACAGCATGGTTGCGAAGCTGATTGCATATGGTAAAACACGCGAGGAAGCTGTTGCCCGGATGAAACGGGCATTGGGTGAATTCGTCATTGAAGGAGTCCATACGACAATTCCATTCCATGCTCGAATGATGGAGCATCCGGTATTTGTGGAAGGGGATTTCAATACGAACTTCCTTGAGAACTACACAATCATGGAATAAAAAACCTAAAGGATGTGAGATCTTTGCAAGAGCAATCTTTCGTATCGATCGGTCATAAAGGCGAGCTCGGCAATGTCATGCTGTCACCTGCTGTCATCGAGGTGATTGCCGGTATTGCAGCGAGTGAAGTGAAAGGTGTCATGTCGATGCGCGGCGGGTTTGCTACTGGTGTCGCAGAGAAGCTTGGCAAGAAAGCACATGGGAAAGGTATCAAAGTCGAACTTACGGAGCAAGGAGTCGCCATTGACGTCTATGTGACTGTAAGAGCCGACTGCAGGATGCCCGACGTGGCCAAAGACATCCAGCAGCACATCCGACAGGCTTTGCAGACAATGACGGCTCTTGCGACGAAAGAGATCAATGTCCATATTGTAGGTATACAACTCGATCAAAAAGCGGACACTGTCGAATAGACTGTATGCGCTGGAAAAGACCTTGGCTGGTTCGCCCCGAGGTCTTTTCTTTTGTTCAATGATAGATTTAAGCCTATATATCATGTTATGATTTGGTGAGATGAGTTAAAAGGAGATAGAATATGAAACGACGTACGGCACGGGAAACTGCCTTCCAAGTCCTCTTTCAGATGGACATGAACGATATTCAGCCACAAGAGGCTGTGGAAAATGTATTAGGAGAGCCCCTTGAGAATGCTTTTTTAGCTAGCCTGATCAACGGAGTATTGGAGCATAAAGACGCAATCGATGCAAAAATTGCCGATCATTTGGAGAATTGGTCATTCGATCGACTTGCAAGCGTGGAGAAGACGGCATTGCGTATTGCTGTATATGAGCTGCTTCATCACACGGATGTACCGCAAGGTGTCGTCATCAATGAAGCGATTGAGATATCCAATTTGTTCGGTGATGAAAAATCCGGGAAATTTGTCAACGGCGTACTATCAAGAATAATCAAAAACTAAGGGAGCGGATGAGCATGACAGCAGAATTGATCTATGGTAAAGAACTCGCGGCAACGATTCGGAAAGAACTGAAACAAGAAGCAGCAGCACTGAAAGAACAAGATATTCTGCCTCATCTGACGGTTGTTTTGGTCGGAGACGATCCTGCCTCCAGATCGTATGTAAAAGGAAAAGAGAAGGCATCTGCAGAAATCGGTATCAGCTCAGAGCTGATCGAGTTGCCAAGCTCGACGACGCAGACCGAATTACTGGATCTTATTCAGCGTTTGAACCTGGATAAGGATGTGAACGGTATCCTGGTCCAATTACCTCTTCCAGCTCATATCGATGAACAAGCCGTCATCGACAGCATCGATCCCGAAAAGGACGTTGATGGTTTTCATCCTGCCAATGTAGGGAAAATGATGCTCGGAGAAGATACATATTATCCGTGTACACCTTATGGAATCATTCAGATGCTGAAGTCGAAGAATGTCGAAATTGCCGGCAAGACAGCTGTCATCGTCGGGCGAAGCAATATTGTCGGTAAGCCTATCGGTCAGCTTTTACTTAACGAGCATGCGACTGTCATCCATACGCATTCCCGCACTCCGGATCTTAGAAGCTTCACTACGCAAGCTGATATCCTGGTTGTAGCTGTCGGCCGCGAGCATATGATCAAGGCTGATGATATAAAGGAAGGCGCCATTGTCATTGATGTCGGTGTCAATCGGAATGCAGAAGGCAAGCTGACTGGTGATGTCGACTTCGAACATGCAAAAGAAGTTGCTTCGATCATTACCCCAGTGCCCGGCGGCGTGGGACCGATGACGATCACGATGCTGATGCTCAATACGATCAAAGCAGCAAGGCGCCAGGCAGCAGCTGTATAAGGAGTTTGGTTAGCATGAGCGAGGACCGTTATTTGACCGTTACTGCCCTGACCCGATACATGAAGCGAAAGCTCGAAACGGACAAGCATTTAAAGGATATCTGGCTTAGGGCGGAGATATCCAACTTCAAGCATCACAGCCGCGGTCATATGTACATGACATTGAAGGATGACGGGGCAAGGATTCAGTCCGTCATGTTTGCTGGCCAAAATAAAGGTCTTAAGTTTGTCCCCGAGAACGGTATGACAGTCCTTATTCGCGGTGAGATTGGCTTGTATGAGCCACAGGGGCAATATCAGCTTTACATTCAGCATATGGAGCCGGATGGTGTGGGGGCGCTTTATCAAGCCTATGAACAGCTGAAAGAGAAGCTGGAAAAAGAAGGATTGTTTTCGGCTGAACATAAAAAAACGCTTCCCGCTTACCCTGAGCATATCGGCGTCATCACATCCCCGACAGGAGCTGCTGTTCGGGATATCTTGACGACGATCAAGCGGCGCTATCCGATTGTCAAAGTGACGGTACTGCCTGTTTCTGTGCAAGGTGAACGCTCTGCTCCGTCACTCGTTCATGCTCTTTCTTATGCGGAAGAGCATGATTTCGATGTACTGATCATCGGACGGGGCGGAGGTTCGATCGAGGAGCTTTGGAGTTTTAACGAAGAAATCGTCGCGCGGGCGATTCACCGGGTAAGCATACCGATCATCTCGGCTGTTGGTCACGAAACAGACTTCACGATCAGTGATTTTGTTGCCGATGTCAGGGCGGCTACCCCGACAGGTGCGGCCGAATTGGCTGTTCCGGCCCGTGAAGAGCTGCAGCACCGTTTAGCGCAGCTGACAAACAGGATGCAATACGTTGTCAGTCAGTCGTATCGACAGGAAGCGAACAGATTGGCTAAGCTGCGGGGTTCATATGCCTTCCGCTATCCTGAACAGCTTTTAAGACAGAAGGAAATAGAGCTGGACAAGCTTTCCGATCGACTGACCAGGGCAGGAACGACTGCTGTTTCGACAAGGAGACAGCATTTTGCGACCGTGATAAACCGTCTTGCACTCGTACATCCGGGCAAGCAGGCCCAAAACTACGGCCAGCAGCTGGCTGTCTTGCAAAACAGGCTGCAGCAGGCAATGGTAAAAAGACATGAAAGAGAGCAGCAGAAATTCCTTCATCAACTCAATAAGCTCTCTCTGTTGAATCCATTGGAGACGATGAAACGAGGATATAGTATCTCGTATAAACAGGAAACCCTTTTGAAGAGCATAAATCAGGTTACTGAAGGCGACGATGTGCAAATCCATCTTGCAGATGGCACGATAGATTGTATCGTCAAGGAAGTGAAGGAGGATACGAATGGCTGAAGAGAAAAAGCAAAGCTTTGAGGAAGCGATGCAGCAGCTGGAGGAGATTGTGAGCAAGCTTGAGCAAGGTGATGTACCGCTTGAACAGGCAATCGGTTATTACCAGGAAGGTATGAAGCTCTCCAAGATTTGTGGCGATAAACTCGAACAAGTCGAAAAGCAAATGGTGGAAATCGTGAATAATGCCGGCGAAACCGAGCCATTCACCGTACGGGAGGAAGAATGAGTGAGTGAATCGTTGCAGGATTATTTGAAGACAGGGCAGCACCGCTTGAACGAGTATATCATGGAATTGCTCGAAAAGGATAAGATGCTTCCCGATACATTAGCGGAATCCGTTATGTACAGCATGCGGGCAGGAGGAAAGCGTCTCCGCCCGATTCTGATGCTGGCAGCATTCGAATCTTTCGGCGGACAAGGTGATAAAGTCCTGCCAGTGGCGGCTGCACTTGAAATGGTACATACATACTCCTTGATTCACGATGATTTGCCGGCAATGGACGATGATGATTTCCGCCGCGGACAGCTGACGAATCACAAGAAGTTCGGAGAGGCTACAGCCATTCTGGCAGGTGATGCGCTCCTGACAAGAAGCTTCTCTGTCATCGGGCAAGCGAGCGCGATACGGCCGGATGAAAAGGTATATCTTATGTCCTATCTGTCGGAAGCAGCTGGTGCAACCGGCATGATCGCCGGTCAAGCTCTTGATATGGAAGCGGAAGACAAAGAAAGCACGTTGTATGAATTAGAGCAAATACATAATCTGAAAACGGGCAAGTTATTAACATATGCAATCGTTGCCGGTGCCTTTTTAGCAGGAGCCAAACTAGAAAAACTGGAACTGATGAAGCGGTTCGGAACATATATCGGCCTAATCTTCCAAATACAGGATGATATTTTGGACGTGACTGGTGACGAATCTGTACTTGGCAAACCGGTTGGCAGTGATGAGGTAAACAAGAAAAGTACGTATCCGAAACTGCTTGGTTTAAACGGAGCAAAAGCACAAATGGAGAAATACGTCAATCTTGCCCACCAATGCCTGGAACAAGCAAATATCAAGTCTTCCAGACTGCATGAACTGACTGTCTATCTGAGCACAAGGACAAGCTGACTGTTATTGATTGTAAGCTTGAGGCCAACTGTGATATATTGCTACTAGGAATATAGGACAGAACTGATACGTACGAACATAGAAAACGCCGTTATCACATATGTGCTAGCGGCTATTTTTAAATAGGCTCCTGCACGGCCGAAAGTGCAGAAATTGTCTGAAATTGATGTAGGTGAGATAAAACAGGGTATATGCCTACAGGAATGATTTCTTCGTCCGGCGCAGAAATGTACCTATTTATACTATGCTGTCAGGCTGATCAGGCCGGTGACAAAAGGGGAAGGTAATATGGATTTAACAGCAATTAAGAATCCGGCATTCTTGAAGGAAATGTCCAATGAGGAGCTTGGTGAGCTTGCAGCTTCCATCCGGACGTTCCTGATCGAAAAGCTGTCCGTCACAGGAGGACACCTTGGGGCGAATCTTGGTGTTGTGGAACTCACACTCGCTTTGCATAAAGCATACAACAGTCCGCAGGATAAATTCATTTGGGATGTAGGGCATCAGGCGTATATCCATAAGATATTGACTGGAAGAACAGCGGACTTCGATACACTGCGGCAATACAAAGGGATGTGCGGATTCCCGAAAAGAATCGAGAGCGAGCATGACGTATGGGAAACTGGACATAGTTCCACTTCGCTTTCGGCTGCAATGGGAATGTCAGCGGCAAGGGATATGATGGATGAGGATTACGAGGTAATACCGATTATTGGCGATGGTGCGCTGACAGGCGGAATGGCCTTGGAAGCACTGAACAACATCGGTGATGAAAAAAAGAACATCACCGTCATCCTCAACGATAATGAGATGTCGATAGCGAATAATGTCGGTGCCCTGCATCATGTACTTGGCAGAATGCGCAGTGCCGGTAAGTACAAGCGTGCAAAGGACGAAATGGAAACACTGCTCAAAAAAATCCCTGCTGTGGGTGGCAAACTGGCTACCGCTGCAGAGCGGATGAAGGATAGCATGAAGTATTTCATGGTTCCTGGTATGTTTTTTGAGGAGCTGGGATTCACATATTTCGGACCGGTCGATGGACATAATTTTCAGGACTTGGAAGAAGCGATAAGATACGCCAAAAAGACAAAAGGACCGAAAATCATTCATGTTGTCACCCGGAAAGGGAAAGGTTATCAACCTGCTGAAACAGATAAGACAGACAATTGGCATGGTGTCGGACCATATAAGATCGAATCCGGGGAAAAGATCAAAAGCTCTGCTACTGCACCTGCATGGAGCAAAGTGATCAGCGAAGCTGTATTGGAAAAAGCACGTACAGATAAACGGATTGCAGTGATCACACCGGCTATGATTCTTGGATCGAAGCTGGAAAATTTCAAAAAAGAAATGCCAGATCGACTTTTTGATGTCGGGATAGCGGAGCAGCATGCTGCAACAATGGCTGCTGGTATGGCGACTCAAGGTGTAAAACCCTTCCTCGCCATTTATTCCACTTTCCTGCAGCGTGCTTATGATCAACTGCTTCATGATATAGCAAGACAAAATCTTAACGTCTTTGTTGGAATTGACCGGGCTGGTTTCGTCGGTGCTGATGGGGAGACGCATCAGGGGGTATTTGATATTTCATTCCTGCGGGCGATGCCGAATTTCACCATCATGATGCCAAAAGATGAAAATGAAGCGCAGCATATGGTGCATACCGCCTTGGCACATGAAGAAGGGCCGATCGCTTTGCGGTATCCGCGCGGCAATGCACTTGGTGTACCGGTTGATGATGCAACGCATGCATTACCAATCGGCAGCTGGGAAGTGCTAAAAGAAGGAACGGATGCCGTCATCCTGACATTCGGGACAACGATCCAGCTCGCATTGGATGCAAGTGAGTCACTGGCTGCAGATGGGATTTCTGTACGTGTTGTGAACGCCCGATTCATCAAACCAATGGACGAAGCAATGCTGCATGATATTTTTGGTTCGGAGTTACCGATTTTGACTATTGAAGAAGCAGTCTTAAAAGGCGGCTTCGGCAGCGGTGTGATGGAATTCGCCGAAGAGAATGGCTATGATGCCTCTGCCGTCGGGCGCATGGGTGTGCCTGATTATTTCGTAGAGCATGGAAGTGTACCAGAACAGATGGAGGAAGTTGGATTGACGAAGGAAAATGCAATCGACAGACTCCGACACATAGTACGAATGAATGAACAGCAAAGGGCTTGAGTGAATGGCAAAAGTGAGATTGGATGTTCTCCTCGTCGAGAGGGGATTAATTGAAACAAGGGAAAAAGCAAAACGGACCATCATGGCTGGACTCGTATACTCCGGTCAGGATCGTCTTGACAAACCAGGCATGAAAGTCGATGATACAGCAGAACTTACCGTCAAAGGCAAAGTCATCCCTTATGTGGGACGAGGCGGTCTCAAGCTGGAGAAGGCATTGGACCATTTTGGCATTGATGTCAGGGAGAGGACAATGGTTGATATCGGTTCTTCGACAGGCGGCTTCACCGATTGTGCCTTGCAGCGTGGTGCTGCACGCAGCTATGCCATCGACGTCGGATACAACCAGCTTGACTGGAAACTTCGCAATGATCCGCGTGTAGTGGTCATGGAAAGGACCAATTTCCGTTATGTCACACCGGATATGCTGACGGAAGGACTGCCCGATTTTGCATCGATTGATGTATCGTTCATTTCATTGCGTTTGATTTTACCTGCACTGAAAGACATTCTCGCTTCCGAAAGTGATGTGGTGGCGCTCATTAAACCGCAATTCGAAGCAGGGCGTGAACAAGTTGGTAAAAAAGGGATCGTACGTGATCGGAAAGTCCACATGGAAGTATTGGAAGATACCTTGAAATTCAGTGAATCACTAGGTTTTCAGTATGAAGGGCTGACTTTTTCACCAATCACCGGAGGGGACGGCAATATCGAATTCCTGGCTCACTTGGCTTGGGGGAAAGATACTGCAAATGATTTTCCCGGCGCGGAGGCAATCAAATCAGTCGTCGACGATGCGCATTTGCAATTAGCTGCGAAAAAGAGCGCGTCTGAAGAAGTGATGGAGGAAGACAATGAGTAAAATTCAACGGCATATCAAAATTCGTGAATTGATTACAAATAACGATATCGAAACACAGGATGAATTGGTCGATCATTTGAAGGACTTGGGATTCAATGTGACCCAGGCAACCGTTTCCCGTGATATCAAGGAATTGCATCTTGTCAAAGTTCCGACATTGGAGGGAACTTATAAGTACAGTTTGCCTGCGGATAACCGATTCAATCCACTCGAAAAACTGAAGCGACTCATCATGGATGTATTTGTAAGCATCGATACGACGAGCCATTTCATTGTCCTTAAAACGCTTCCGGGTAATGGGAACGCGTTGGCCGTCCTATTGGATAACTTAGATTGGGATGAAATTCTCGGTACAATCAGCGGAGATGACACGATATTGATCATTTGCCGTACAGAGGCTGATACAGAATTAATCAAAGACAAACTGCTGTCCATGCTGTAAACGGAAGTGAAATGAGGGGATACAATGCTTACAGAGCTTTCGATAAAGGATTTTGCGATTATCGACCATATACGAATCCATTTTAAGGAAGGACTTACTGTGCTGACTGGAGAAACAGGCGCAGGTAAGTCCATTGTCATTGATGCTGTCCAGCTGCTCAGCGGCGGAAGGGGATCAATTGAATTTATCCGCCATGGGCAGAAGAAAGCCGAACTGGAAGGACTTTTCATCATTGATTCATCTGATCATCCGATTTATGCCGTAGGGGAACAATTCGGTATCGATATCGATGATGGGATGATTGTGCTGGAGAGGACAATGACAACTAGCGGAAAAAGCATTTGCCGCGTCAATGGCAAGCTGGTGACTTTGGCGATTCTGCGTGAATTCGGTAAAACATTGATCGATATCCATACCCAGCATGAAACCCAATCGTTGATGGATGCGGATAAGCATATCGAGTTGCTTGATTTGTACGATGCAGATGCAATCGGTAAAGCAAAAGATGCTTACACACTTCAATTCAAAGAACTTCAAAAATTGAAGAAACGCTATAAAGAATGGAATACGAATGAACAGGAGATGGCACAGCGTCTTGATTTGCTTCAATTTCAATACAATGAATTGAAAGAAGCGGCGCTTCAGCCGGGTGAGGATGAGCAGCTTACAGAAGAACGGACCAAGCTGATGAATTTCGAGCGGATATATCAATCGCTTCATGATGCTTATAATGCCCTTTACGGTGAGCAAAAAGGCTTGGACTGGGTTGGGCATGCTTTAGCCAGCCTCGAATCGGCGAGTTCCTATGATGATGATATTCAAAAGCATCACCAAATGATCAGCGAGCAATATTACTTGCTGGAGGATCTTACTTTCCAATTGAGCAGCCAGCTGGATTCGCTCTCGTATGATCCAGAACGCTTGAATGAAATTGAAATGAGATTGAACGAAATAAACCGATTGAAGAAGAAATATGGGCAATCGGTCGAAGAGATTTTGGAATATGCGGCAAGCATCGAGGATGAAATCGATCAGATTCAGAATCGTGATTCCCATATACATCAGCTGGAGCAGCAAATTGCGGATCTTAGTGAGGATACTTTGCTGGAAGCAAGGCAGCTGCACGATTTGCGTGTACAAGCAGCCATTCAGCTGACGGATGCGATACATGAAGAATTGAAGGATCTTTATTTGGAGAAAGCCCGTTTCCATGTTGACGTGCAGCATAAAGTAGGTAGTCCTGGTGATCCTGAACTGGATGGGAGACCTATTCAATTGACAGCGGAAGGGTTTGACACCATTGTCTTCCATATATCAACAAACCCTGGAGAACCTTTGAAAGAGCTGCACAAAGTTGCATCAGGAGGGGAATTATCCCGTATCATGTTGGCACTGAAGCGTATATTCTCACGTCATCAAGGTGTGACGAGTGTCATTTTCGATGAGGTGGATACAGGTGTCAGCGGTCGAGTCGCACAAGCGATAGGAGAGAAAATTTACGGTATCTCTGTAGGTTCTCAAGTATTGTGCATCACGCATCTGCCGCAGGTAGCATCGATGGCCGATACGCATCTGCTGATTGAAAAGCATGTGGAAAACAACAGTACGCATACTTCTGTGACCGAATTGGCTCAGGACGCGGCTGTCGAGGAAATCAGCAGGATGATGACCGGAACGGTGCTTACCGAAAAGACAAAAGAGCATGCGAAGGAACTCATCACGCTTGCCGGCCAATACAAACAATTATGATCCTGCCTGATGCGGCAGGATTTTTCGTTTATACATAGGAAAAGATAGGCGCTTTTTCTGATGTTTTCTGGGTTTAAAATGTTCCTGTGAAAGTCAAACTAGAAGTACATAAACAAGCATGAACTGCTGTGGGGTAGGACTTCTAGGAGATGAGAAAATGAAGAAAAGGATAGCAGCATTACGCATCGCCATTGGTCTTTGCCTGCTTGCGTTGTTAGTAGCGGCGCCATTGACCCAACCTGTACAGTCCTTTCTGAGCATACCCAAAACATTGACCTTGTTTTCAAATAACGATCCTTCCGATGCTCTTCCGGTTTTTGGTGATGGCAAAGCGGTCGAAGCACTGGATCAAGAAGCTTTCCGCGGCCAATCTGGTGGTAAGCAAGACCTGGTCTATACGGTAGGCAGCATACCTGTCAAAAAGGTCGCTGTAAACGTCCTTCCGGATATACGTATCATCCCAGGGGGCCATTCGGTTGGGGTGAAGCTCCATACACTCGGTGTTCTCGTTGTCGGCCATCATCAAGTGCGGACTGCACAGGAAACCGTATCACCTGGTGAAGATGCGGCCATTTATACCGGAGACATCCTTTTGGAAATCGATGAGCAGGAAATACACAATATGGAAGAAGTAGCTCCGCTGATCGAGAAAGCCGGAAAGGCAGGAAAACCTATCAGCATCAAAGTGAAACGCGGCAGTCAGACATTGACAACCGAATTGAACCCAGCTCTTGATGATAAGGATAAACAATATCGGATGGGTCTTTATATCCGGGATTCAGCCGCTGGTATCGGGACGATGACCTTCTATGATCCAGAGTCGAAAAACTATGGTGCTTTGGGACATGTCATTTCGGATATGGATACACAAAAGCCAATCGAGATACATGATGGAACAATCGTCAGATCCAATGTAACGAGCATCCAAAAAGGAAACAATGGCAAGCCAGGGGAAAAACTCGCTGAATTCAGCATGAATCGCAATCATATCGGAACCATAACGAAAAATAGCCCTTTTGGTATTTTTGGCAAATTGGAAAGTGATATGCGTCAAAACGATGAAGCAAAAGCACTGCCAATTGCATTAAGCGCGGAAGTGAGGAAAGGACCAGCAATCATCCGTACGGTTGTGGATGGAGAAAAGATTGAAGAATTCGATGTGGAAATCGTCAATAGTGTACCACAGGATCACCCAGCAACAAAGGGTATGATCATCAAGGTGACCGACAAGCGTCTGCTTGCTAAAACCGGCGGGATCGTCCAAGGGATGAGCGGAAGCCCGATCATCCAGGATGGTAAACTAATCGGTGCCGTGACACATGTATTCGTCAATGATCCGACATCCGGCTATGGTGTGCATATCGAATGGATGCTGCAGGAAGCAGGTATCGACATTTATAAAACCGATAAGAAAGCTGGCTGAAAAAGGCAATTCCTGTTCGTTTACGAATAGGATTGTCTTTTTCTTTTTCAAGTCATACGTTATACTGTAAAGACAAGAAACATCTGTTCGGAGCAAGCCACGTCGCATACTGTCGAATGATGGGCAGAGTTTCATCCATTTGAATTAAAAGCGAGGTTTTTTTCAATTTGGCAGGAATTGACCTTGATGTGTCGAAACTATAACGTGGAATCATAAGGGATATTAAGGGAGGAAGCTGGGAATGGAAAAGATAAAAGCAGTTTTGGTCGATGACAATCGAGAGCTAGTGCAGCTTATGGAGGAATATTTCGAAGACCAATCCGATATAGAAGTAATTGGAACGGCTTATAATGGAAAAGATTGTTTAGATATGCTGGAAGACCTCCAGCCGGACGTCGTCGTCCTCGACATCATCATGCCGCATGTCGATGGTTTGGCCGTCCTTCGCACATTAAGGGAAAGAACGTCCGCCCCGATGCCGCATGTGATCATGCTGACAGCCTTCGGTCAGGAAGAAGTGACCAAGAAGGCAGTTGACCTCGGCGCTGCTTACTTTATCCTTAAGCCTTTCGATTTGGAGAACCTGGCAGCACAAATCCGTCAAGTAAGCGGTCATGGCGGAAATTATGAAGCAAGTCCAATCCGCGTCACAAAAGAGAAAAAACGGGATAAGAAGCCGAATCTGGAAGCAAGCATCACAAATATCATCCACGAAATTGGTGTGCCTGCACATATCAAAGGCTATATGTATCTGCGTGAGGCAATCACGATGGTTTACAATGATATCGACCTGCTCGGTTCCATCACCAAAGTACTTTATCCGGACATCGCCAAAACATATAACACAACTGCTTCCCGCGTGGAAAGGGCAATCCGCCATGCAATCGAAGTAGCATGGAACCGCGGTAACATGGATTCCATCTCCTCTCTGTTCGGATACACTGTCAGCATCTCGAAAGCAAAGCCGACGAATTCGGAGTTCATTGCGATGGTGGCGGATCGATTGCGGCTTGAGCACCGTGCCAGTTGATGCTGATATAGATTGAAATTTTAATCAATGGCTGGGATACAGCTGCCATTTGACGCTTCTGTTTATCGAGCGCGATAAGAGAGGCGTTTTTGTTTTGGGCATTTTTTAAGGATTGAGCTAGATCGATCATGATGGAGTGTACATGATAATAGGTAAAAAGATATGCGTAAGGGTCACATTCATTTTAATAGTCTAATGAAGCAATAGTCACCGGTTTCTTCTGTCTTACATAGGCTATGGCACATGATGAGATGAAGGAGGAACCCGCTTGACCGACTTGACGCTGGCCCACTGGATGTATCTGGCAGGTACACTTTTGATTATTTTAACAATGCTTGTTCGGCAGAATGTGTTGGTTCCAGCATTATTGATGACCTTCTTAGTAGGTTGGACGTACACGGGGACGCTTGTAGAGGGACTGCAGGCAACTTTCAGCGCAAGTCTCACAGCTGCCTCGGAACTATTTAATATCTTTTTGATTATTACCGTTATGACTGCTCTGCTGCAGTCTTTAAAAGCATTGCGGGCTGATGAGCGGATGATCCGCCCTTTTGGTTATATCATGACGAACGGCCATACTTCCTTTTGGGTATTGGCATTTATTACGTACTGTATTTCCTTATTCTTTTGGCCGACACCTGCAGTTCCGCTTGTCGGTGCAATTCTGCTGCCTGTTGCTATCAAAGCTGGTCTGCCGCCAGTCGCAACTGGTGTGGCAATGGCGATTTCCGGCCAGGGTATGGCGCTTTCTGCTGACTATATCATTAAGATTGCCCCGATGCTGAGTGCTTCTGCAGCTGGTGTAGAGACTGCTGCGGTGGCAGACAAAGCGCTTATATTATCACTTATTACCGGTATCACAGCCTTGCTGCTTGCATACTTCCGTATTCGAAAAAAAATCTCTTCTCCTTCCATTGTGCATTTGGAAAGATGGAATGGGAACGAGGTTTCCAGTAAAGCTCCTTCCGTTAAAAATAAGCAGTTCGGTATATTGTTTGCAATTCTGGTACCCGTAGCCTTTCTTGTTGTCGTTATCTACATGGCCTATGCAGCTTTCAGCAATACTGCCTCTCTTGAAGGCGGGGCAGGTGCTGCTTTAATCGGAGGTGCTGCTATCCTGCTCATGATCGCAGCAGCGATCGCTTACAATTGGAAACAGTCATTGCATAATGTGAGTGAACACTTGGTAGATGGCTTCACCTTTGCTTTTCGGGCAATGGGGCCGGTAATTCCGATTGCGGGTTTTTTCTTTTTAGGAAGCGGAGAGATATCTGCCAGGATATTCGGTCTGGAAGATGCTGCACAGGCTCCTTCCTTTCTCTTTGATTTAGTAGAGGCAGGTCAGCACTATATCCCAGAGAATCCAATTTTCGCCGGATTCGGTTTGCTGATAGTCGGCATGGTAACTGGACTGGACGGTTCAGGCTTTTCCGGACTTCCTCTCGTCGGAGCCCTTTCAGGCGCCCTAGCACCTGCTGTCGGCATGGATGCCTCTACGCTTGCTGCAATTGGGCAGATGGGAGCGGTTTGGGTTGGCGGCGGCACGCTGATTGCCTGGTCCTCTATTGTAGCGATCGCTGGATTTGCACGGGTGCCGGTGATGGAATTAGTGAGGCAATGTTTCATTCCCGTCGTTATCGGACTTTTATTTTCTACCATCGTTGGTATTTGGTTGCTGTAGTTACAAATGGGGGAAAACCAGTCATCATATATGATGATAAGGATAAAGTGGTAAAATACAGAGTTAAATTATCTTCACCTATGTGTTGACGCTCCTTTTTATCGATTGCTGATAAGGGGAGCGTTTCATTATGGTGCTGATTGGATTGACTTAGTTGATTACAGTTACATAAGAGGTATAAAATAAGTTCATCATCTAAAGGAGGAAATTATAACAAGGAATGATCACTATAATTCATTGTCACAGCTTATTTTGTCATAACGATGGAGTTATAGATGAAATTATCTTTAGGGAGTTATGTTTATGATTACTGCATTGATAGGTATTGTAATTGGTACAGGGTTGTCTATTCAAACAGCTGTGAATTCGCAACTGAGAAAGTTTGTTATCTCCCCATACTTGGCATCCATGATCTCATTCGTGATTGGTGCTCTTTTTTTGACTATTATATCCTTGCTGATTGGTTCGCCGCTGGGGATTTCATGGGAGCTTATCGAAAATGAGCCAGCTTGGATTTGGCTTGGGGGAGTGCT
The DNA here is from genome assembly GCF_047228925.1 of Terribacillus jepli. Lineage (NCBI taxonomy): Bacteria > Bacillati > Bacillota > Bacilli > Caryophanales > Bacillaceae > Terribacillus > Terribacillus jepli. Next base: position 66,985 of record NZ_JBFEGH010000013.1, read on the forward strand.
TGGTGTCATTTTCCTCACTGTCAATATTTTATTATTCCCTAAACTGGGAAGTGTGCAGACTGCCATCATGCCAATCCTGGGACAAATCATCATGGGGATGCTGATTGATAATTTTGGATGGTTTCATTCCATGCGACAAGCCTTCGATAGTTACCGTTTAATTGGTATATGTTTAGTTTTGTTGGGAGTATTTTTTGCTATTGGCATTCAGGAAGTAAGACACCGACATGAAAGAAGTAATGAAAATAACTTGCATTTATGGATTTGGCGTATTATAGGGATCGTGTCCGGGATGTTGATGTCAACGCAAGTAGCAGTCAATGGGCAGCTTGGTGTTGTGCTGGATTCATCCATACAAGCAGCGTTTGTCTCCTTCTTGGTCGGAGCACTGACATTGATCATTGTCGTTGGTGTAAAAGAACGCTCATTCGCCAAAGTCAGCAATCCAATCAAAGAAAAAGCATCTTGGTGGGTCTGGCTCGGCGGATTTTTGGGAGCAGCATATGTTTTGATTAACATATATTTAGTAGGACAAGTGGGGACAGGTCAAACCGTTGTATTGGTTTTATTCGGCCAAATTGCCGGAAGTTTGCTTATACAGCGTTTTGGATGGATGGGTTCCCAAAAAACGAAGATTGACTGGATACAGATAATCGGTCTGATTATGATTTTGGCAGGAGTAATTTTGATAAGAATGTTTTGATACATATATATTTCAATTAAAAACCTGTACCATCAGTAAATTGTTGGTACAGGTTTTTTGTGTGATTAAATAGTTTGCAATAAAATTATTATGTAAACAAATGAGTAAGTTATAAGTGAAAATAAAAAAACAAAATAAATAAAGACAAATAAACACAAAAACAAAATAAAATAGTGTATAATCCAATCATAAAGTGTTTTGTAAGCGCTTTATAAAAGAGGGTTTTAGTCTTTGAATGTCTGAAAAGTACAGGAGGGGAAGAACAATGGCAGCAAAACAAGGTAGTTTGAAGGCGACCATCACTGTGGCCATGTCCAATTATTTGGAGGCAGGTTCAATTGTCGCCGGTGCTGGCGGTTTGACATTATGGATGGAGTATTTGCATCTCAATGATGCGAAGCTGGGTCTGCTTGGTGCATTGAGTGCCAATGGTTTCGGCTCGGCGATTGGTGCATTTCTTGGCGGTATTCTGGTGGACAAGTTCGGCCGGAAATTCATTTATAAATATGATCTGCTTGTGTACATGCTGGGAATTCTGCTCATCACATTTGCGTTCAATTTCCCAATGCTCTTAATTGGTTATGTTGTAACGGGTATTGCAGTCGGTGCAGCAATACCTGCCGCTTGGACATACATAGCTGAAGAGGCTCCGAAGGGAGAGAGGGCTGCTCGTGTCGGCTGGGGGCAGTTTGCTTGGTCAATCGGACCGGCAATCACGCTGTTTCTGTCCGTATTGCTGGCTCCTTTAGGTTTGCTTGGCAGCCGCATCATTTTTGCTCAGCTCTTTGTTGTCGCACTGATTACGTGGATACTGCAGCAGCAGATCAATGAATCGGCTATTTGGACCGAGGAAAAAGAGAAAAGCCGTAAATTTTCAGGTTCACAAGATGTGTCCTGGAAGCAGCTGTTTACCGTGAAAGCGAATCTAAAGGCAATCGTGCTGCTAGTCGGGATTTATGTATTCTGGAATCTGGTCGCGGGTGTGATGGGCTATTTCATGCCTTATATTTACGAAACGGTCGGAGGTTTATCTGCATCGCAGGCAAACTTACTGCAAGGTTTCCTTTGGACTTTGACTGTGGCAGGTACCTATTTCGTCTTTATCAAACTCGGTGACCGAGTGAATCGCAAGCTGCTTTATGGAATAGGCGCAGCTATGGGTATTGCTGCCTGGCTAGTTCTTACGTTTGGCGGTATGGGGATGTTTGAATTGTTCACCTTTGTCATACTGTGGGGTATTGCTGCTGGCTTTGGCGCCCAGGCTTTTTACGGTTTATGGGCCGGAGAGTTATTCCATACACGTTATCGTGCCAAGGCACAAGGGTTTATTTTTGCCCTTGCGCGGATAGCTGTCGGACTGATTTCGCTCGTTGTACCGGTGATGATCAGTTCGCTGGGTTTTGAGACGGCAGGTTTGATCATGATTGGATTCCTTCTCATCGCTGCTGTAGTTGGCCTGGTTATGGCTCCTGAAACTCGAGGTAAGTCGCTGGAAGAGATACAGGAAGAGCGTTATGGAACCGTGCCGGAAAATGCTCGTGAAGCAAGAAATTAACAAAACAAAAATAAACAAATGAAAATAAAGATAAATACACAAAAAGGAGATCGTTTGATATATAATGAGTGCAGGTTTTGAAAGCGCTTCATAATACGTAAAAGGAGTGTTAGAATTGGTACAGAATAAATGGAATGAATCAGATGCAAAGCAGTTTGAAGGACTAGGGGAGCTGGTATATCGCTCCAATCTGATCGGAAGCGATCGTTCTGTGTGCAACTGGGGCGGCGGAAATACGTCGATGAAAACGACGGTTGAGGACTTTCGCGGGCGTCAAGTGGAAGTGATGTATGTCAAAGGCAGCGGTTCTGATTTGGCAACGATGGGAGCACATAACTTCACAGGTTTACGGATGGAAGATATACGTCCGCTGATCGAGAGGGAGTCTATGACTGATGAAGAGATGGTTGCCTACTTGGGTCAATGTATGATTGATGCCAACCACCCTCGCGCTTCAATTGAAACATTGCTGCATGCTTTCCTTCCATTCAAGCATGTCGATCATACACATCCCGACAGCATCATCAGTCTATGCTGTGCGGATAATGGACAGGAAATCGCGAAGGAGATTTTCGGAAATCGGTTTGTTTGGGTGCCTTATATCCGCCCTGGATTCACACTATCCAAGATGATCGCAGAGGCAGTAGCAGCGAATCCGCAGGCTGAGCTTGTATTGATGGAGAAGCATGGGCTGGTCGTCTGGGGGGATACAGCGAAAGAGAGCTATGATAAGACGATTGCCGTCATCAATGAAGCAGAGAACTATATCAGTCAAAAACAGTCCGAAACAAACGCCTTCGGCGGAGCAAAGGTTTCCACTTTGGATAAAGAAGAACGAAATATGCTGATCACGAAGGTGATGCCGGCTATCAGGGGTGCTGTCAGCGGAGAGAAGAAAATGATCCTAAGTTTCGATGACAGTGATGATGTGCTGGAATTCGTGAACAGCGAACAGGCTCAAAAGCTGAGCCAGGTAGGTGCAGCTTGTCCGGATCATCTTGTACATACAAAGCGGACCCCTTTGTATATTGAATTTGATCCTTCTGCTGACAATGTGGATGATCTGTTTCGGAAACTGGAAGAAGGTATCCAAAACTTCGCTAAAGATTACGAAGATTATTTTAATCGTCTTGCATCCGAGGGGGATGTGATGTTCGAACCTGTGCCTAGAGTGGTTCTGATTCCTGGTGTCGGAATGGTCACAACAGGCAAAGACAAAAAAGCTGCTGATATCAGTGCTGCATTGTATCATCGTGCCATTGCGGTCATGAAGGGAGCAACTGCACTAGGTGACTTCGTGTCATTGTCCGAAGGGGAATCGTTCCAAGTGGAATATTGGCCATTGGAGCTGTATAAGCTGTCCTTGGCTCCACCAGAGGCAAGGTTCAGCCGCTCGGTTGTTCTTGTCACAGGCGGTGCAGGCGGTATCGGCAGTGCGACATTGCGTGTATTCCTTGAAGGGGGCGCTCATGCTGTCGTGACAGACATCAATATAGAAGGAGCCCAAAAGGTTGCCCGGGAACTTAATGAAACATACGGTGCAGGCCGTGCGATTGCCGTCAAAATGGACGTAACCGACGAAGCGGCAATCGCTGAAGCATTCGAAACAGCTGTACGGCAGTATGGCGGTATCGACCATATCGTCAATAACGCAGGACTTGCCACAAGCAGTCCTTTTGATGAAACGACATTAAAAGAATGGCAGCTTAATATGGATGTATTGGGAACAGGCTATTTCCTAGTTGCCAGGGAAGCCTTCCGCTTGATGAAGCAGCAAGGAATCGGGGGCAGCATGGTATTTGTCGGCTCGAAAAACTCTGTTTATGCCGGAAAGAATGCAGCGGCTTACAGCGCAGTCAAAGCGATGGAAATGCATTTGGCCAGATGTATCGCTGCAGAAGGCGGCAGCTATGGTATTCGGGTAAACGGTGTCCTGCCTGATGCCGTGCTGCAAGGATCAGCGATTTGGGGCTCCAAATGGCGTGAGGAAAGAGCAGCTGCGTATAATATTTCGCCCGATGAGCTGGAGGGGCATTATCGCAAACGTACGACACTAGGTGTCAATATTTTCCCAAGTGATATTGCAGAATCGATTGCATTCTTCGCCTCGGATGCAGCGGCGAAGACAACTGGCTGCATGATCACGGTTGATGGCGGCGTACCAGCTGCCTTCACAAGATAGGGGGCTTTACAGATGCATATTGCAGTCGATATTGGCGCATCAAGCGGCCGTCTCGTCACTGGTGAATTGAAAGAGGGGAAGCTCGTCATACAGGAGATTCACCGGTTTGCGAATGGCTATCAGAAACAAGGGGCTTATCAATGCTGGGATATTGATCATCTGGAGGAACAGATTTTACGAGGGTTACAAATTGCCAAACAGCAGGGGATTAATTTCTGTACGCTTGGCATCGATACATGGGCAGTGGATTATGTTTTGCTTGGGAAGGATGGTGAGCGGTTGCGTGACGTAATCGCTTACCGGGATTCCCGGACGGATGATGTGATGGAGCAGGTATGGAAAACTGTACCCAAGCATGATATCTACCGGAAAACAGGCATCCAATTCCAACCCTTCAATACAATCTATCAGCTTTTTACTGAAAATGAGGAGCTGATCAGGCAGACCGAAACAGTGCTGCTTGTACCAGATTATCTTCATTACCGGCTGACCGGTAAAAAAGTGATGGAAGCAACCAATGCTTCCACGATGCAATTATTGGATCCACTCACACGTGACTTCGACGAAGATTTGCTTGCCTTGACCAGTTTTCAATCCAAGCAGTTTGCCCCGTTGGTAGAAGCCGGTACAGTCATTGGCGAAATCAAAGGGACATTACAAAAGCGATATGACCTGCCTGCATGCACTGTCATCGCTGTCGGATCCCATGATACTGCGTCTGCCATTGCTGGTGTGCCGGCAGCAGGGGAAGGGTGGGCCTATCTTAGCAGCGGCACCTGGTCTTTGATCGGGACCGAACGAAGCGAGCCTATCTTGGACGATAGCAGCTTGGATAAAAATTTCACGAATGAGTGGGGAATCAACAAAACTTACCGATATCTAAAAAATATCATCGGGATGTGGATGATACAGGAGATAAGAAGATTATACCCAGTGGACTACAATTTTGGTGAGATGGCCGAGGAAGCTAGTCGGACAGACTTGAAACAGGTGCCTTCCATAGACCTGAATGATCCGAGGTTTTTGAAGCCGGCCAATATGATTGAGGAACTACAGCATTATTGCCGTGAAACCGATCAATATGTGCCGAGTAACATCGGAGAACTGAGTCTGACGGTCTATCATAATCTGGCCATGCTTTATCGTGAAGCATTGAAAGAGGTGGAACTGCTGACGGGTACAAGCATCCAAACTTTGCACATCGTCGGCGGTGGTTCACAGAATCAAGTGCTCAATCAGCTGACAGCCGATTACAGCGGTTTACAGGTAATTACAGGTCCAACAGAAGCGACTGCGCTAGGCAACTTGATCGTCCAAATGATGGCCGCAGGGGAGCTGGATTCCTTGGAAGCAGGCAGACAGCTTATCCGCAGCTCCTTCCCTGTGCAAACCTATCTGCCGGTTAAAAAAGGAGGGACAGTCCATGATTCGAAAAGCTAGTGTGATGTATGTTTTTCGGGATAAGATCGATGAATACAAAAAACGTCATGATGAGCTCTGGCCCGAGATGAAGCAAGTGCTCAAGGACCACGGCGTCAGCAACTACAGTATTTTCCTGCATGAACCGACCGCCATGCTGTTTGCTTATCTGGAAGCGGAATCCGAGGAAATGCACGCCAAGATTGCACAGACGGAGACGTGTCAGCGATGGTGGGCATACATGAAGGATATCATGCAGACTAATCCCGATAATAGTCCGGTCAGTGAAGCAGTGAAAGAAGTATTCCATTTACATTAAGGAGGAAGACAAATGACAGTGATCAAAGCGTTTGAAATGGCAAAATCAGTGTATGAGTCACTAGGAGTCGATGTAGAAGCGGCATTGGCAAAATTGAAAACGATACCAATAAGCATTCACTGCTGGCAAGGGGACGATATCGGCGGCTTTGAAGTGCAGCAGAATGAACTTTCAGGCGGTATCGATGTGACTGGCAACTACCCTGGAAAAGCGACAACGCCAGAAGAGCTGCGCTCCGACCTGGAAATGGCGCTCAGCCTCATCCCGGGTAAACATCGCATCAATCTGCATGCTATTTATGCAGAGACCGATGGCCAGCATGTCGAGCGAAATGAAATAAAGCCGGAGCATTTCCGCAACTGGGTGGAGTGGGCGAAGCAGCATGGTCTAGGATTGGATTTCAACCCAACTGTCTTCTCGCACGAAAAAGCAGCCGATGGTCTGACACTTGCTCATCCCGATGAAGAAATCCGACAGTTCTGGATCGAGCATTGTATCGCTTCGCGCCGGATCGGGGAATATTTCGGCAAAGAGCTAGGAACGGCGAGTCTTACAAATATTTGGGTCCCTGATGGTTATAAGGATGTGCCGAGTGACCGTCTGACGCCAAGGGAACGTCTGAAACGATCACTCGATCAAATATTTGCTGTCGAAATCGATGAAACCTACAATATCGATGCCGTGGAAAGTAAATTATTCGGTATCGGTTCCGAGTCCTATGTTGTCGGGTCCCATGAATTCTACATGGGTTATAGTCTGACCCGCGGCAAACATCTGCTGATGGATACCGGTCATTATCATCCAACAGAGATGGTTTCCAACAAAATAAGCGGCATGCTTCCGTTCACGGATAAAATTGCTTTGCATGTTTCCCGGCCAGTTCGATGGGACAGTGATCATGTGGTGACATTTGACGATGAATTGAAGGAAATCGCACATGAGCTGGTCCGAAACGATGCGCTTGATAAAATCCGCATCGGACTTGATTTCTTCGATGCCAGCATCAATCGTGTTGCTGCATGGGTAATCGGTACCCGTAACATGCAAAAGGCGCTACTTTATGCGCTTCTGACACCTCATAAAGAATTGAAAGAATACCAGGAGAAGGGACAATTCACGGAAAGGCTCATGCTGATGGAAGAACTGAAAAGCTATCCATTCGGTGCAATCTGGGATTATTTCTGTCAGGAAATGCAAGTACCGCGCGGAACTGCGTGGTGGCAGCATGTCCAGGAGTATGAAAGAAATGAAATGGCACGCCGGTAGCACGTCGGATTATGCTACACTATAATCAAAACGTGGTAAAGGCAGGAAAAGGTATGTTAGTTGCAGAAAGACAAAGAAAGATCGTCGAGCTGGTCAACGAACGGGCCAGCGTCCGGGTCACTGAGCTTAGCTCACTCTTTCATGTGACCGAGGAGACGATACGGCGTGACCTGGAGAAGCTGGAGAAGGAGCAGCTGCTGCACCGCAGCCATGGCGGGGCTGTCCGAATGGAAGAAGGTGCGACGGAAATTGCCTACGAAGCACGCGAAGTGATGCATATGCAACAAAAGCAGGCAATTGCCAGGGCAGCAGTCTCCGATATCCATACCGGGGAGCGGATCATTCTCGATGCCAGTACGACGGCATGGTATATGGCAAAAGAATTGCCTAATATGCCGCTTACAATCATCACCAACAGCATCAAAGTGGCACTTGCCTGCAGTACCAAGGATCAGATTCGGGTCATTTCGCTCGGCGGGCAGCTGCTGTCGAAATCATTATCTTTCGTCGGTCCTTTGACGGAGAGATCATTGACGACATATTACGTGGATAAAACCTTCCTTTCCTGTAAGAGTGTACATCTCGAACATGGTTTGAGCGATTCGAATGAACAGCAGGCGATCGTCAAGAAACAAATGATCGAAATAGCAGGTCAAACAATCCTGCTTGCCGATTCCAGTAAATTCGGCAAGCGAGCTTTCGCTACAATTACTGATTTGGATAGGATTTCGAAGGTCTACACAGATGCAGGTATAGATTCGATCACGAGAAGCTATTTTGAAAAACAGAACATGGAGTTCCAAGCTGTGAACTAATCAACCGACCCCGCAAAATATAGTTTGCGGGGTTGCTAAGGATGATTTCATGTATAAAAAAATGGTTGTCCTGCTTATCTTGTTGATTTTTGTAAGCGCTTGCAACAAAAGCGAGATTCTTTATGTGCAAGAAACTCCAGCCCCTGAGATCAAGCCGGGGCAAGAGGAGAAAATTGATATCGCAGTTGTACCGAAAGTGATGGACATACCCTACTTCCAGGCTGTCCGGGAGGGAGTGGAGGAAGCGGCCAAGTCATCCGGGGCCATTATCCATTTCAAAGGGCCAGCTACTGCAAATCCGGCTCAGCAAGAAGAAATCATTGATGCATTCATAAAACAGGATGTCGATGTCCTGGCGGTCAGTGTCATCGATCCGGACCGTTTGACACCAGTCCTGACAGAAGCCAGACAAAAGGGGATAACGGTGCTGACATGGGATGCGGATTCACACCCAGAGGGCAGGGAACATTTTATCAATATGGTCGATGCCGAAAAACTGGCAGAGCATTTACTGGATAGTTTGGCAGCACAAATCGGGGAAGAAGGAGAGTATATCATTCTTTCCGGATCGAGGTTTTCGCTCAATCAGGAAGAATGGCTCAATTGGATCAAGCATCATAACCGATCCTATTATCCGAATTTAGTCCTTCGCGAAGTTGCGTATACAAATGATGATCCTGTCACCGCATATCAGGAATCCAGGCGCGCGGTGAAGGATTATCCGGAATTAAAGGGAATCATCGGAATTGCATCACTCGGACCTCCAGCAGCAGCAACTGTCTTAAAGGAAGAGAATTTAACCAAGAGTATCGCTGTTGTCGGCTTGGCCTCTCCACGTGACATGAACAAGCATCTGAAGGAAGGGGATGTAAGCAGCATCACCTTATGGAGTCCGAAGAAGCTCGGTTACTTGACTGTCATGATCGCTAAGCTGATGCGCGATGGAACTGTGATTGAAGATGGTATGCACATAGATGGTGTCGGCAGAATTCAAGTGAATAAAGAGCAGATCATCATGGGTGAACCGATAGATTTTACAACGGAGAATGTGGATCAATATGATTTTTAAGCGAAGGATTCGTAACCTCTCCTTGATGCATAAACTGCTGCTATCTTACACTTTGCTGACCGTCATACCGGTTGCGCTCCTTGGTTTTTTTATCTATACGGCTTATACGAAAGCAGCACAAGAGCAAATCGGCTCTTTTATACCGCAGATGCTGGAGCAGGCAAGTCAGCAGATCGATCGGAATGTACAGGACGTAACCAATATGCCGGAAAGACTATACCAATCACAGGAAATGATTGAAATATTACGGGATGATAGTTTCCAGTCACATGCAGAAGCGATGCAGCAGCAATACAAAATGGAACGTTTCCTTTCCAATAGTTTCCTTCATAGCAGTTCATCGGATCTGCTAGGTGTATTCATCTTCTCCAAAAATAGAGTGTTTGCAGCTACAACAAAGGATTACAGCGGTTTCTCCCAAAAGGAAGCAGCTGTTTACGGGCAAAGCTTAGAGTTGGACAAAGGAAGCATCATCCTTCTTCCACAGGATACGAACCTAGTTTTCGAAAATGATGCGAGTTATTTGTTGATCGGAGTACCGCTGCAAGATCGCGATAATCAGGCATATCTAGGTACGATGTTTTTAGCGTTGGATGTAGCATTCATTGATCGGATCACAGGAACATTCAAAGAACACAATGCTGCTCGTATCAGGCTTGTGGAAAAGCTGTCTGGTACGATTGCCTTTGACTCGAGGGGAGGGAAGGATCTGGCAATCCCCCAAGATCTGTATCCAATTGAAAACGGCAGCTTCCTGCAGGATAGAAAGCTGGTTGGTATCACACCGGCCATCCAGCAAGAATATAGTTTGATCTATGAAATACCTACCGAAAAATTATTTTCCAAACAGCAGCAAACGCGGAACATCTCGATTGTTTTGTTCCTGTTATTCATCTTGTTTAGTGTATGTTTGTACACATTTGTTGCCTATAATGTCTCACAGCCTATCAAGCGGCTGATTGCTAATATGCGCAGCGTCCAGGATGGGCATTTCCAGAATACATTGCCAGTTACGAAACAAGATGAAGTGGGAAGGTTGACAGAGAGCTATAACGACATGATTCTCAGAATACGTGATTTGATCCAGAAGAATTATATGATCAAACTCAAGCAGCAAGAGGCCGAGCTGTATGCCCTGCAGACCCAGATTAATCCGCATTTCATTTTCAATACATTGGAAACCATCAATTATGCAATAGAAGCCGGTGAACAGGATGAAGTCATCCGTATCATTACGAAACTTGGCAGGATGCTGCGATATTCTTTGGATAACGGTGTCAAATTTGTACCACTTGCCGAGGAAATCGGTCACGTCGAGGATTTCCTGACTATCCAGCAATTTCGTTTTCACGACCGACTCACTTGGAAGACGTCTTGTCCTGAAAAATCAGCTAAGGTGCAAGTGCCGAAATTCATCCTTCAGCCGCTGGTAGAAAACAGTATCAAATACGGATTGGAGACCAATACGGCCATTCATATCGATATTAAGATTCATCAAATAGCTGACATCCTTGTACTTATGATAAAGGATGATGGACCAGGCTTCGACCCGGTAAGCAAACAAGAACTGGAAAAAGAGCTTGCGTTGGAACCTGGCATAACATCAAAGTCTGCCCATTACGGGTTAAGCAATGTTGCCAATCGAATCAAAATGCTCTATGGAAATGACTATGGCGTATCTTTGGAAAACGATCAAAAGGGTGCAACAGTACGGCTTTACTTACCGTTTCTTGAAGTTTCTTAAAATGGGGGAGTCTTGATGCAGGACTTGCAAATAATTATCGTCGAGGATGAATATCGGATCCGAGCGGGTTTGGAGAGGCTTATCGCCAATCAGCAGCATTGCACAGTGATGGGAACGTATGCCAATGGACAAGAAGCATTGGATGATTGGAATTCCGATAAGCCAGCCGATTTGGTGCTGACGGACATCAAGATGCCGGTCATGGATGGAATGACGCTGATCCACAGACTTAAAGAGACAGGCTACTCTGGAGATTTCCTTGTCTTAAGCGGATTCGACGATTTTCATTATGTGCAGCAGGCATTGCGCAATCAAGTTGCTGACTATTTATTGAAGCCGGTTGATAGGGAGCAGCTACAGGATCGGCTGCTACAGCTGTTGGAAAAGAAGCAGGAAAGACAGAAGAAGCAGGAAACGGAAAATCAGAAACAAGAACAGCTGCAGCTGCTGCGGGCCTTATCCGGTGAAAGCAGTCTGGCAAACACACAATGGACAGAGCTGTTTCCATCAGGTGAATACTATACATGTCAGCTGCAGCTGCTTAATTTTTATCAGCAAAAAGCAAAACGGGATCCTGTTCGTTTTCATCAAGAACTTAGTACGGTTGTCCGTTTATTGGATACGGAGCTGTCCAAGCAATGGCCAGTACATGGTTACTGGTGGTGGTGGGATCAAGAACAAAGCTTTGGACTGCTGGTGCAAACAGAGGAAAAAGCAGAAATAATAGTCGATTCACTCGTGAAAATTTTGTCTCACCGTACCTTCTTCAATCTGGCTGCTTCACCGGGACAAAGATTGCAGGAATTGGAATTGCTGCCTGCAGCATTGGAATCAGAGCAGATGGAGATAAAGCTCAAGCCTGTGCAGCCAGACAGTCATCATACCGATTCCATTAGCGATAATTTTCAATCCTATTTACATACGCTGCGATTTGCATTTAAGCAGTTCAGATTTGATGAGATGGATGCTGCCTTACACGGCTTGAAAGAAGAAGTAGAAGCTGGAGAACTGCATAATCCACTGGCGCTCCTTCAGTCTGCTGGTATCGAAATACTTCATGATGTCAGTAAACGTTTGCCAGTGACAGATATCAACCGGATGCTCCAAAAATTAGGCAAGAATATGAGCAGATCCATGACAGCAGCAGAGTTAGTGCAAGCGTTTGAAAATTGGTCCAAAGATTTGTCAGGAATGTGCATCCGGTTGGATAGACACACAGAGCATACGGCAATCGAGCGGGCAAAAGGGTTCATACATCATCATTTGCAGGACTCACTGACAATCGAGCAAGTTGCCGCACATGTGTATATGAATCCGACTTATTTTTGTGCGTATTTTAAAAAACATACAGATGAAACGGTCCTGCAATATGTGACGAAACAGCGCCTCGGATTAGCAAAACGCAGGCTTGAAGAAACGGATGACAAGGTGACAGCCATTGCTGATTCAGTCGGATATCACGATCATAAGTATTTCAGTAAATTGTTCAAAAAGCATACAGGAATGGCACCATCCGAATATAGACGGTCATCCCGTTAAGATGAACAGAAGAATAACCACCTTTTCAGAAAGACGTCCCCTTCTCGAAGCGGGACTTTTTTCATATCCTTTGTGTAAGCGCATTCAGTAACAAAGGAGGGGAAAGGATGCCAACGGAATATGTACTCGAAATGAAAGGGATCTCGAAAGCCTTTTCTGGTGTGAAGGCCTTGAATGATATGCAATTCCAGCTGAAGAAAGGAGAAATCCACGCTTTGATGGGCGAAAATGGGGCGGGGAAATCCACTTTCATAAAGATCATCACCGGTGTGCATCAACCAACGGAAGGTGAGATGTTTCTGTCAGGAGAAAAGGTGGCATTTCAGAATCCTGAACAAGCACAGCAGCAAGGCATCGCAGCGATCTATCAGCATGTAACCAGTTATCCTGATTTGTCTGTCACAGAAAACATTTTTATGAATCATGAAATAAGGCACCCGTTCTGGAAGACGCTTAACTGGCGGGAGATGCATAAACAAGCAAGACAGCTGCTGCGTGAACTGGGCAGCAGTTTGGATCCCAAAGCCCAAATGAATACATTGAGTGTGGCACAGCAGCAAATTGTCGAGATAGCCAAAGCAATCAGTACCAAAGCAAAAATCATCATCATGGACGAACCGACAGCTGCACTTACTGCAAGAGAAAGTGAAGAGCTGTACCGAATCACAGAAAAATTGCGGGATGAGGGCACTTCGATCATTTTCATTTCCCATCGATTTGAAGATATGTACCGCCTTGCCAGTCGGGTAACCGTGCTCCGGGATAGCAATTATATCGGAACTTGGGCTGTAGATGACATTTCAAATGAAAAATTGATTGTGGCCATGGTTGGCAGGGAAATCAATCAAATATTCCCTGATAAGACATCGAGTGCGAAAGAGACCCTGCTGGAAATAAAAAACCTGACGAAGCTAGGTGCCTTTGACGATATTAGTTTTTCGATCAGGAGCGGGGAAGTCCTCGGTATGACCGGACTGGTCGGAGCGGGGCGAACAGAGGTATGCCAGGCAATCTTTGGCATCACCCCCTTTGAAAAGGGAGAAATTCTGCTCAATGGCAGTGCTGTCCGGAATAAGAATCCACAGGAAGCGATGAAAAATGGAATCGGTTACTTAGCGGAAGATCGTTTGGAACAAGGTTTGCTGGTGGATTGGAGTATCGAGAAGAATATAACGCTTGCCAATTTATCTGAGCTATCGACTTTTATGTGCCTCCACCGCAATAAGGAAAAACAACAGGCCAAGAACTTCGGGGAGAAAGTGCAGATCAAAGCGACGAGTATTTTTGATCCAGTCAGTTCGCTCTCCGGCGGCAATCAGCAGAAAGTGGCGGTAGCGAAGCTTTTGACGAAAGATCTGAAGGTGATTCTATTGGATGAACCGACGAAAGGAGTCGACATTGGAGCCAAAGCAGCCATTTATGAAATTGTCCAGCAGCTTGCAGATGCTGGTTATGCTGTTCTGTTCGTATCCTCCGAAATGCCGGAGATCCTCGGTATGAGCGATCGGATTATCGTGATGAAAGAAGGCAGGATAGCAGCCGACTTCGTCAACAGAGGTATCACGCAGGAGATGATTCTGGAAGCTGCCATGGGTGAGGAACAAATGCAGGAAAAAAGCAGCTGAAGAAGGAGGGGATAAAATGGAAATCAAAGCGGGGATGGAAAAGAAGAATCCATTGGCACTATTCTATCAATTCAGGGAACTAGGGTTGTTCATCTTCATCGTCATTTTATGCATCGGCGTACAAATACGCAATTCCTCATTTTTAACAGGGGAGAACATCCTTGATATGGCTACCAATACATCGATCCTGGTGATCCTCTCCTTAGGAATGATGATCGTCTTGATCACTCGGGGAATCGATTTGTCGATCGGAGCTGTCATTGCACTCTCCGGCATGCTGACTGCTCAGCTGGTGGCAGCCAACCCGACAATCAATCCGTTTCTATGTTTACTCATCGGAATTGTAATCGGTTCGTTGTGCGGGATGATCATAGGTGTGCTGATTGCCAAAGTCGGCTTGCTGCCGATCATCGCCACACTTGCATTGATGAATATCTTTCGGGGGCTCACTTTTTTGGTCAGCGATGGCGAATGGGTCAGTTCCTATCAAATGTCGGAAGGGTTTGTAAGTATTGCAACCGGTACTTTCTTGGGAATGAACCATTTAATCTGGATTGCGCTGTTTTTCTGTCTCGTATTCTTCTATTTTCTGAATTACACACGAACCGGCCGGCAAATTTATGCAGTCGGCAGTAATCCGCAATCAGCGGCTGTAAGCGGTATAAAGCAAGGGCGTATCTTACTCCTTGTCTACACGATCATGGGTGGATTATCCGGGCTGTGCGGCGTCCTTTGGGTATCCAAATTCGCCTCGGCCCAGGGTGATACAGCTTCTGGCTATGAGTTGACTGTCATTGCCGCCTGTATTTTGGGTGGTGTCAGCATCGCAGGCGGTTCAGGAAAACTTGCTGGTGTCCTTCTCGGAGCCATACTGCTCGGCATCCTGAATAATGCGCTGCCGCTTTTGAATGTATCCCCATTCTGGCAAAACGGCATCCAAGGCTTCATCATCCTGCTTGCCGTCGTCGTCAATGCTATTGTGAAAAGACGCGTCGAAAGAACTCACCTGCTTAGGAGGGCTGGCTGATGGAACAAAGAAAGCAAACATATCAACCTCGTACGCTCGGAACCAATTTGCCGTTCTCCTGGAAACGTCTATTCTTCCAATGGGAATGGATGCTGCTGATCATTTTAGCGGCAGTACTCCTGCTTGGAAGCTATGTGTCACCTTATTTCCTTAACTATCCTAGTCTGCGGGACGGAACGATGGTCTTCCTTGATAAAGCGTTGATCGTCTTTCCGATGGCGATGATCATGATCATGCGGGATATCGATATTTCGGTCGGGTCGACTGTCGCTTTATCATCCGTTGTAATGGCTACACTATACACGAGTGCTGGGCTGCCGATGGAAGTGGCTATCATTGCTTGTCTTGCAACCGGTGCTGTCTGTGGTTTGATCAACGGACTTTTGATCGTCAAATTCAAGGAACTATCCGCTGTCATCGTCACGCTCGGAACGATGATCCTTTACCGAGGCATCGCCTACATCATTCTGAAAGACCAAGCAGCAGGCGGCTTTCCGGAATGGTTCGGATTCTTTGGATGGGGTTATGTTTTCGGAATACCGTTTCTCCTGATTGTATTTGCAGTATTGGCTGTGGTATTCGGTATCGTGCTGCACCAGACAACTTTCGGTAGAAAGGTGTTTGCCATTGGAAACAATCCGACAGCAAGTCGTTTTTCCGGTATCAAGGTGGATAAAATCAAGGTGATTGTTTTCATGCTGGCAGGATTGCTGGCTGCTGTGACCGCAATCTTCCTTACATCCAGAATGGGCAGTACAAGGCCTAACATAGCCACTATGTATGAACTTGACATCATCGCCATGGCAGCTCTTGGCGGAGTCAGCACAGCCGGAGGAAAAGGTCGTGTGCTCGGTGTCGTCATTGCCGTTTTCATTATCGGCTGCTTGCAATATGGGCTCGGACTGATCAATATACCGAGTCAGCTGTTCTTGATCATCATAGGAGCTTTGCTCATCCTGTCTGTTGCCATCCCGAAGCTTGGCGGGATGCTGAAAAAGAAGTGAGTATTCCAGCGCTTGCTGATACTAATAGATAAGAAGGGGAGACCGAGATGAAAAAGTGGAACAAATGGATTGGTATGATAGTGTTGATACTGCTGCTTGCTGCTTGCAGCCAGGGGGCACCGGAATCGAGCGGTACAGGCGGAGAGTCTGATGATGGACCGAAGAAATATGCTTTCGTATTTAAAAATACAGGCAATCCTTACGGAGAAAAGATGCAGGAAGGTTTTGAGAGTGCAATCAAAGAACTGGGCGGGGAAGTCATTCTTCGTTCACCTGATCAGCCGACTGCGGAAGGTCAAATCCAGATCATTGAACAGCTGATCACCCAAAAAGTGGATGTCATCGCGGTGGCAGGTAATGATCCAGATGCATTGGAGCCCGCATTGAAGAAGGCGAAAGACCAGGGAATCAAAGTATTGTCAGTTGATTCGGCAGTCAATGCAGCCAGTCGTGATATCCACGTTAACCAAGCAAACCCAGAGCGGATCGGACGTGTACAGATCGAAGCAGTCTCTGAGATGATCGGCGGCGATGGCCAGATTGCAGTCCTGAGTGCAACAAGCCAGGCTACCAACCAGAATGAGTGGATCGAATGGATGAAAAAGGAACTTGAAAAAGAAGAATACAAGGATATCGAACTTGTCAAAGTAGCTTACGGAGATGATTTGCGCGATAAGAGTGTATCCGAGACAGAAGCATTGCTCAAATCCTATCCGGATCTAAAAGCAATCATCGCACCTACGACTGTCGGTATTGCCGCAGCAGGCAAAGTACTTACCGATAAAGGTTTGGAAGGAGAAGTGGTCCTGACTGGCTTAGGTTTGCCGAGTGAAATGGCGACATATATTGAAAGCGGCGTCAGCCCATGGATGTATCTGTGGAATCCGATTGATGTTGGAAAAGGCGCTGCATATGCTGCCTACGAATTAGGTGAAGGCAACATCACTGGCGAATTAGGAGAGAAAGTAGATTTGCGTGATCTTGGTGAAGTGGAAGTAGTCGAAGATGGCGAGGGTACACAGATCATGCTGGGTGATCCGTTTAAATTCGATGAATCCAATATAGATGAATGGAAAGATGTATATTGACTGACATGAGACCGGGGGCTTTGCATCCCCCCGGTTTTTTTGGTGGGGAAAATCGATCTTGTTTATGTTTTCGAATAGGCATATCCGTTACAGGAAAATACGAGAAAAAGAACGTATGTATATAAAAATGAGTACAACTCGGAAACACACCCGAATTTTGTAAGCGCTTTTATATATTGGAGAATGAAAGCGGGGAATGGATGATGAGGGAGGAACGTGCGATTATAAAGTATTTAAAACTCATGAAAATGCGCCATCGATATTTTATTGCAATAACGCTTGTTTCGATCATCCCGCTGGCTGTACTGGGCATAACTTCGTATTATGTTGCGAAGACAACATTGATGAATCAACAAATCAATACAATGCAGACTCAAGTGAAAGCATCCAGTGAGCGTGCGGATGTCCTGTTGAAGAATATCATCAATATGCAGCGATTGATAGCTTGGAACAGTGATATACAAGCGGAGTTAAAAAAGAGCGCCGATATAACTTCTGACTCTTCGCAGGAGATGGAGAAAAGTATGGGGGAACGGATGGAGCATCTTTTATACAGCTATTTTATCGATACGCAGGATGTGGATTCCGTTTGTATATTCGATAAGCATTTTCGTGCTTTTTGTTATGGGAACAGCAGCAGTATGGGAAAGTATGATACAAGCGGAGGTGCAGTTCATGGAATAGATTCGCAGGATTGGTACAGACAAACGGAGGCGGCGGAAGGAAAAGTTTTGTTTTTTAGCCGCAATGTACTGCTGGATGATCCGTCCTCGAATACGTTTTCGTCCGTAAAGCTGCTGCGTGATTCGGATAATGTTTTTGAACAGCAAATTCTCGGAGTCCTGGTCGTGAACATTCATAAGTCTATTTTTTCGAGAGTCATAGAAGAGAGCCCCAATAGTGAATCTGTCATTCTGGACCAAGCAGAGACATCGAATCGAGTTGTTTATACGGAACCGATTGCCAATCCAGAAAAGAAAAGCAAGCTTTCTCTCCTTCAAAGAGATGATTTTCCAGAAAAGGATCATTTAATCAGCAGCTATCGGAATGAAACGACAGGATGGGCTTTTGTTCATATTATCGAAAAAGATGTTTTATTCAATGAAACTTACTTTATACGGAATGCAACGGGAATACTCGTTGGATTGATGGCGTTCTTTGCACTGATACTTTCCTTTATTACCTCTGGGAGAATTACGCATCCTCTGACGCAGCTGAAAAAGTTGGTTGTGGACTGGATGAAAACGACAAAAGAAAGACAGGCGGAAATAGCTTCTGATGACATAAGTTTGATAAGTAATACATTCAAACAAGTGACTTCCGAAAACATGGAGCTGAATCATTTGCTGATCCGCTCGAAACTGGAGATCAAAGAGGCAGAGCTTAACCTCCTGCAAGCCCAAATAAAGCCGCATTTTTTGTACAACACATTGGACGCTATCTATTGGATGGCGATCATGAATGATAATCAAGACATTGCCAAAATGACGAGTGCTCTTTCAGAAACTTTTAAGCTTAGCTTGAGTAAAGGGAAAGAAATGATAACAGTAGATGATGAATTGGCTCATATTCGTCACTATGTAACGATTCAGCAGCTGCGATTTCCTAATCGTATTACTTATGAAGAAGACGTTGACGATGCGCTCCTTGATATGGAATTTCTAAAACTATTGCTGCAGCCGTTAGTCGAAAATGCCATCTATCATGGGCTGGAACCGAAAATGAGTCCGGGAATAGTTCGGTTGACTGGAAAAATCAACGACGATGAAACGGTTTTTATCATTGAAGATAATGGTGTAGGAATAGAAGAGATGTCGAATACGACCAAGGGCTTTGGACTGAAAAATGTGCAGCAGCGCATGGAATTATATTACCCCTCCTCCACTTTTTCCATAAGGAGTGAAATGAATCTTGGTACTACTGTAGAGCTTCGTTTTCCAATCAAGACAAGGGGGGATTCCTGATGCTTCGTGCAGCTCTTTTTGATGATGAATTCATTGTTGTGCAAGGGCTTCAAACAATGGTATGTTGGGACAAATTTGGAATCGAGCTGATCGGTACCGCTCAAAATGGGGTGGAAGCGCTTGATTTCTTTGAAGCAAATAAACCGGATATCATCTTGACCGACATTCGAATGCCCGGATTGGATGGTCTAGCTCTCATCGAAAGGATATTGGTGATAGAACCGACCACCTTATGTATTGTATTCAGTGGATTTAACGATACAGCATATTTAAAGAAAGCGATTAAGCTGGGAGTTGTTGATTATCTTGAAAAACCGGTAACTTTATCTAAAGTAGAGGATGTCCTGGAACGAACGATAAAAAAAGCAAATCAGATCCAGCGGGTTAAGACATTGGAGACAGACTGGGAATTAAATCAGCAAGAACGTTTAAAACGCGCCCTGCTTCAGTTGATGCTTCACCATGAAGAAGGGGAGAGGGAATGGGAGCAAGTGATGCAGAACTATCCTAAAAAGGTGTACGGATTCACGGTTCTGGCACTTGCTACGGAAGATGCTATCCAATTGAAGAAACCTAATCTTAATAGCGTTACGATTCGTTCGGGAAAAGAGTACTTTCTCGTCCTTCTTCATCTTACAGCACTATCATGTCAACAAGATTTGGTCACATCAAGTGTAAAAGGTAAGGTAGGGATAGGCCGGACCTATACGGAGCCAAGGGAACTGTATAAAAGCTATCAACAAGCACAAAAAGCATGCCGTTATGCAAAATTCTTGGAAGTGCCTTTACTTCATTATGATGATCTTGATACAAATAATACTGCCCCGCAAGACTTCTCAGGCATGGAAAAGTCAATCTTTGTTTGTTTACGGACAATTGATGAAGCCAGTATGAAGGAACATGTAATGGATTGGATGAAAGAACTCTGTCAAACACGTCAGCTTGAAATTATGGAAAGAGAAATTCTTCGTCTTGTTTACCTGGGATTGGAAGTTGCAAAAGAAAATGGCGCACAAGTCCCCGGGTACGATTATTATCAAGAAATCAAAACATTGGATACAAGCGAAGAAATGGAGAATTGGCTGTTATCCAAGATGATCAGTTTTTTAGATGGAATCCGACAAGCCAAGCAGACCGCAATCCAGGGGACGGTCGAATGGGCGAAAGTGTTTCTCGAAAATCATTACCACAAAGACATCACACTGCAGGATGTCGCAGCTCGAGCAGGCATGAATACCACATACTTCAGCATGCTGTTCAAGGAGACTACAGGCACCACCTATATCAAATACTTGACCAGCCTACGGATTGAAAAAGCAAAGGAATTGCTGCTTGATGGGGGGAAAGTGAAGGACGTCAGTGAGAAGGTGGGGTATCATAGCTATCGTCATTTCACGGAAGTGTTTAAAAAACATACTGGTATAAGTCCCGGATTGTACAGAGAGAAGCAAAGAAAAAGCGCTACATGAAAAAATCGGATATCTTTCTGAATTATCCGGACTTAAATCTCCCTTTGTAAGCGTTTACAATGGAGGTGTAAAGAAATTAATCAAAAGCAATGGAGGGATAAAATGAACAAGTTAAAGAAGTTTCTTTCCTTGTTTTGTGTAACAGTGTTTCTCGTTGGCTTATTAGCGGGATGCGGGGGTGCAAATTCTTCATCAACTTCAGGCGAAGAGGATACGGTGACCGTCCTTATTTCCAATGATTCATCTAGGGCTGCAATCGAGGCAGTAACAGATTATATAGAAGAAGAGTATGGAATCAAAACCGTATTCGAAACAAGACCTGGTGGTACAGAAGGCGATAATATCATGAAAACGCGCCTAGCCACTGGTGATATGGCTGATATTGCCTTCTACAACTCTGGATCTTTACTGCAAGCGTTGAATCCAGCGCAGAACTTTGTCGATTTAAGCAGAGAACCGTATATGGATAAAGTACTCGATACGTTTAAAGATACTGTTTCCGATGATAGTGGTGCGATTTATGGTATTCCAGCTACCTCTGTCATGGTGGGGGCTTGGTTTTATAATAAAAAAGTGTATGAGGAGCTAGGCTTGGAGGTTCCGAAAACGTGGGATGAACTCATGGCCAATAATGAAAAAATCAAAGCGGCAGGTAAAACAGCTGTAATTGGAACATACAAAGAAACGTGGACCAGTCAGCTGATTGTATTAGGTGATAACTACAATGTGTTGGCGGAGGATCCGTCCTTCCCGGAAGAATATACGGCAAACAAAGCGAAATTGGCCACTACTCCTGCTGCCCTGCGCAGCTTTGAAAAATTGCAGGAAGTCTATGATGAAGGGTACATGAACGAAGACTTCCTGGCAACCAACTATGACACTGGAATCAAAATGCTCGCTGAAGGCACCGGTGCTCATTATCCCATGCTGTCACAGGTGTTACCGCTTCTTGCAACAAATTACCCGGACCAGCTGAATGATATCGGTGTATTTCCTCAGCCAGGTGATAGTCCGGAAAAAAATGGATTTACGGCCTGGATGCCGCATGCCTTCTATTTGAATAAAAATGGTGAAAAAGTGGAGACGGCGAAGAAATGGGCAGCAGCTTTCCTCTCCGATGAGGGAATAAAGAGATTCGTCGAGGCAGCTTCATTGGACGGACCATTGGCAGTTGAAGGAGTGGAACTTCCGGCTGATGTTCCACAGGCGGTAAAAGATATGCTGCCGTATTTTGAAGAAGGCAATACGGCTCCAGCCCTGGAATTCTTAAGTCCGCTTAAAGGGCCAAATCTTGAACAAATTACAACCGAAGTGGGAAGCGGCGGTAAAACGGCAAAAGAAGGAGCGGAACTTTACGATCAAGATGTAGAGAAACAAGCAAAACAACTTGGATTGGAAGGATGGTAGGAGTGAATAGCAAGGGTACCTTATCCGTACGGGTACCCGTGATGAAAGGAGAGACTAGATCGTGCGAAAAGTGAAATCGAACCCGTACACGTACTTCTTTTTACTGCCGGCAGCCGCTGTTTATCTTATCTTCTTCATCTTACCGACTATATTGTCCTTTTTCTTCAGTATGACATGGTGGACGTTAACGGATTGGAAGTTTATCGGTCTGGAGAATTTTAAGGTATTCCTATCGGAACCTTCCATGAACATCGGTTTTCGGAATACAGTCATTTATGCAGTCGTTACAAGCGGATTGAAGGTCATTCTGGGACTGCTGCTCGGTGTATTCCTTAGTATGCGTCTGCGTTCGGTAGGTTTCATCCGCTCCATGGTTTTCTTTCCTGCCCTCCTCAGTACCATAGCTGTCGGAATTGCATTTTCCACCTTGATGCATCCGTCACAGGGAATGATCAATGCCGCGCTCTCATTTTTAGGTGTCGCAGGTCCTGATTGGCTTGGTGATACAAAAATTGCATTGCTTTCTGTCGCTTTAGTCGATGTGTGGAAAGGGGTCGGTATCGCGACGGTCATCTTCATAGCGGGAATCATGTCCATTCCGCAGGAGTATCATGAAGCACTCTCGATTGATGGGGGAAATGCATGGCATCGATTTCGGAATATCACGCTGCCCCTTAGCCGGCCAGCTATGAATACGGTGATCATTTTATCCTTTATTGGAGGTCTTCGTACATTCGATTTGATTTGGACCATGACAAAGGGAGGACCAGGATTCAGCACGGATATCATCGCTTCTATCATTTACAAGCAATATCAAGCAGGTTTTTACGGGATTTCAACAGCAGGTAATGTGATCCTGTTCATCGTGGTAGCTGCACTGGCCTTTCCGTTATATCTCTACTTGAACAGAAAAGAGGTGGATATGTAATGGCTAAAATGATGGTCTCCCCGTCCATGCTGGAAAAGAAGCCAAGTGCTCGGAGAACAGCTAAACAGAAAAAGAGCAGAACGGCAGGAAGATTAATTGCAGAAGTATTTGCGGTGGCAGTGACCATTCTGCTATTTGGTATTCCGTTGTATTTTGTATTTGTAAATGCTGCGAAAGACACGCAAGAGTCCTCCTTGCTCAATATGTCATGGCCAAGTACATTTCAGCTGATGGAGAATATTCAGCTGGTATTTGCCGCCGAAAATGGAATGATTCTGCGGGCGTTTTTCAATAGTGCCGTGATTACGATTGTTTCGATCGTATTGCTCATCCTTTTTGGTGCAATGGCGGGCTATGTGTTACATCGTAAACGTACAAAAAGCACCCCATTCATCAATTTTTTGATTTTGGTGGGACTTATCATTCCGCCCGCAGTGGTACCGACTATCTGGGTATTGGAAAGTATCGGTCTTTTCAAGACGATGCCGGGCATCATCCTGGTCGAAGTCGCACTGCATCTGCCATTCACCGTCATGCTTTATCGAGCCTTTATGGCAACCATACCGAAACAGCTGGATGAGGCGGCAGTGATAGACGGCTGTGGAAAGCTGAGGCTGTTTTTCTCTATCATTATGCCGCTGTTAAAACCTGTGTCGGCAACTGTCATCGTGCTTACGGCGGTCGGAGTCTACAACGATTTCGTTAATCCGCTTTACTTTTTCCCGGGGGCAGAAAATGCGACCTTACAGCTCACGCTTTACAATTTTATGAGTTTGTACAGCACACAATGGAATTTGCTGTTTACAAATATTCTTCTCATTTCGCTGCCGCCGCTTGTATTGTTTATTTTCTTCAATAAACGGATTGTAGCGGGGATGACAGCAGGTTCGATCAAGTAATATTTTTTGGGGAGGTTTCTTTATGAGAAAACAAGCAACAGTTGTAGGTGATTTAAGGGTGGAATATCGAATCAGGCCAATGGGAATTGATGCAGAAAAACCACGTTTCAGCTGGAATATGACATCTGCTGGTTCAGGTCAAAAGCAAACAGCATATCAAATCTTAGTCGCACAGAGTCCGGACCGCTTGACTCCTCAGGCTGCAGACCATTGGGATAGCGGGAAAGTAAAATCCGATATATCTGTTGCCGTACATTATGCAGGGAAGGAGCTCTTGCCTTCTTCCAAGTACTACTGGAAAGTCCTCGTTTGGGATGAAGAAGAAACCCTGATAGAGTCAGAGGAAAGCTTTTTTGAAACAGGGCTGTTCAGTGAACATGCAATGGAAAATTGGAGTAAAGCAAAATGGATAGCAATGGCTGGGAAGAAGGATAAAAAAGCAAGTGCCGTGATGTTTCGCAGTGAAGTGAAGCTTCCTAAAAAAGTGAAAGAAGCAAGGCTTTATGTAACTGCACTCGGGGCTTATACAATTTTTGTGAACGGAAATAAAATGGGATTCCTTCAAGAAGATAACACAGTTGCCGAGGAACTGCTGACACCAGGCTGGACGAATTATGATAAAACCATTCATTATTTCACTTACGATGTTACCAAGCATCTTGCCGCCGGGGAAAATATATTAGCTGCTCAAGTTGGTAATGGCTGGTATAACGGCAGGATCGGGGAGGGAAGCACCTACTATAAAGAGGATGGGAATGACCTGGGGCTGCTTGTGAAATTAGCGGTGACTTTTGAAGATGGTTCGGCGGAAATAATCATTTCTGATACAAACGGTCAATGGAAAGCAACAGATCAAGGACCTATTCGAGAAAATGATATATACGATGGCGAAGTGTACGATGCAACAATGGAGCTGGATGGATGGCTGGAAAAAGGATATGATGACGCGGCATGGTCTTCGGTTAAGGAGCATTCTTTCCCGGCATCTTTTCCGAAGGCAAAACTTAAAGCTTATCCGGCTAAACCTGCCCTCATACTGACAGAACTTGAACAGCAGCCGGAGTCCATTACTGTATATCATGGTGTTTTGCCCGATTACCAAGGGGAAAATGGCCGTGGAAAGATTAAAATCGTAAGAGAGTATCAGCCCTCCGATTTGGGCAAAGGCTTTACATTAAAGCATGGGGAAACTGCAATCATCGACTTGGGACAGAATATGGTCGGTGTACCAAGCTATACGGTAAAGGGAGAAATGGGAACGCAAATTCAAATCCGATTCGGTGAAATCACGAATGATGATAGTAAGGGCGCGGATGGTCCTGAAGGCTCTGTTTATTTTGAGAATCTCAGGACTGCCAAGCAAACAAGTCTTTATACGTTAAAAGGGGAAGCAGCTGGAGAAATTCATCAGGATTCCATGACTTTCTATGGTTTTCGGTTTGCAGAGATTAAGGTGCTGACAGCCGATGCATCGGTGGAAATTTTACAATTTACCGGGAAGGTGGCATCTTCGTCCATTGATGACACGGGGAAATTACTAACTTCTAATGATGCTGTGAATCAGCTTTATCATAATGTGAAGTGGGGACACAGAGGAAATTACTTCTGGGTTCCAACCGACTGCCCGCAGCGCGACGAACGCTTAGGCTGGACTGGTGATACACAAGTTTTTGCCAATACTGCTCTATATAATGCAGAATCTGTCCTGTTTTTGGAATCGTATATGGATACCCTCGTAGATTCACAGGACTTGTATGGATTCGATCGAGCTTCCTTCACTTCCGTTGCGCCCGGAGGAAAATGGGCAAA
This sequence comes from Terribacillus jepli, assembly GCF_047228925.1. Classification (NCBI taxonomy): domain Bacteria; kingdom Bacillati; phylum Bacillota; class Bacilli; order Caryophanales; family Bacillaceae; genus Terribacillus; species Terribacillus jepli. The sequence goes on from NZ_JBFEGH010000013.1 coordinate 92,816, forward strand.
TCTCAATAGTTATGCCAGGACTGGGAAGGGGCCAAAAGGCCAAGCAGGCTGGGCCGAAGTAGGAATCATCCTTCCGTGGACAATCTGGCAAATGACAGGTGATGACAGCAGTATCAAGAAGCATTACCCTGCCATGGTGAAGTACATGGACTGGCTGTACAGCTTATCCGGTGACAGCTATCGTGGAGCTGCAGGTATCGGTGACTGGCTGGCATTTCAAGGAAGCGGAAATCAATTTGTGAGTGATATCTATTACGCCTATGCTGCCGATTTGATGAGCAGCATGGCGAGACATATTGGCAGAGATGAGGACGCGGGAAAATACGAAGTGCTGTTCACGAACATCAAAGCAGCTTTTATCAAGCATTATATTGCAGAGGATGATCAAAAGAACCCTGTAATCAAATCATCCCTGATGGAGAATCCAGAAGATATATTCGAAGAAGGGATAGACGTATATAAAGCAACGAAAGAGGATAACAGCCAATTTGCATTACTTTGGGTATTAAAGCTTGGCCTCTATGAGAACCAGGAGCAAAAAGCGAATTTTATAGAGTTATTAAAGGAAAATATCAAAAATGATGCAGCATACAAAGCTGCGCATCCAGACAGCACTCGCGTAAAGTATGCGGAGAATACTTTATCTGTAGGATTTCTTGGTGTTCATGTGATAGCTCCTGTTTTATCGGATATTGGCAGTTCGGATCTTGCTTATAGTTTATTGCTTCAAGATCAGATGCCTTCTTGGCTGTATTCTGTAAAAAATGGGGCTACAACGATTTGGGAGCGATGGAATTCATACTCCAAGGAAGATGGTTTCGGTTATGTTGGGATGAATTCATTTAATCACTATGCTTATGGAGCTATTGCAGAATGGATGTATAAGTATATGGCAGGCATCAGCAATGATCCGGATAAGCCAGGATTCAAACATATTCTATTACAGCCTGTCGTTGATGAAAGCAAACGAATCACGGTCGTTCAAGGGGAATATGATTCTGTTTATGGAGTCATTAAAAGCGGATGGAGAATAAATGGTGATAGCGTATCTTATAAAGTGACGATTCCAGCAAATACGACAGCAACTTTAAAACTCCCAGCCGGAAAAGAGACGCGGGAAGCGGACGATGCGAGCGTGACCTTTAAAGGGATTCAGGAAGGAAAAGCTGTGTATGAATTAGACTCTGGAAGTTACGAATTCAAAATGAAGCTATATTAAAAAAGAGGGAAGCTGTCGAGTATTCGACAGCTTTTTTTGTTGATTGATCATGTAAACTAAAAGAGTATGTGAGTTTAAAAAGGAGATGGAAGATACTTATCGAAAGTAATGAGGAAACTGTCTATTATCTTTCACTTAGTTTGATACTTTTAGTGCTTGGGAGGATGACTAATTTGCCATATGAACTTAAAACAAAGGAAACAGACAATAGTGTGACACAGTTTATTGAGGCGGTTGATAATCCAAAAAAACGAGAAGATGCGTATAAGCTGCTGGATATTTTTACAGAGGTAACGGGCTATGAAGCGAAAATGTGGGGTACGAGTATTATCGGATTTGATTCTTATCATTACCGTTATGGAAGCGGACACGAAGGAGATGCTCCGCTTGTGGGATTCTCTCCAAGAAAAGCCAATATCAGTCTCTATCTAGCTCCAGGTGAACCGGGGCGAGAAGTGCTATTACACAAACTCGGGAAGCATAAGACTGGAAAAGCATGTGTGTATATCAACAAAATCGCAGATATTGATGTAGTTGTCCTGAATCAATTGATTCGGAATTCAGTTGTTTTTCTTAGAAAGATGTATCCTGAATCTTAGAAAAGCAAGCACGGAAAAAAGCTGTCCAAAACTGGACAGTTTTTTTCCGTTGAAATATAGTGATGTTCTTTTAACCCTATTCATCATTCCTCAAAAAGTAAAAAATACCCATAAAATTTTTGTTGATATAGTGATGCGAATCCTGTATTCTCTAATTTATTGCGACAAATAAATAGGATTTTTTCTTCTTATTAAGAGAGATGGAGGGACTGGCCCGATGAGATCTCGGCAGCGGAACTTAGTGATTAAGTTGCTGTGCCAAATCCAGCAAGCCGATGCTTGGTAGATAAGAGGAGTGTTTTATAATGATAAGGCCTCTTCTTGTTCGTCAAGATGAGGTCTTTTTTATGTGGAAAAACGAACAAAAGACTTGTCGCATATTTTTGGAGGTGGAAGAATGAAGAAAGGAAATCCATGGGCGCTGATCCCATTTGTTGTTTTTTTAATTCTGTTTATTGGTTCAGGGGTCATTACAGGTGATTTTTACGCGTTTCCTGTGATAGTAGCGATTGTCATTGCGGGTGCAGTGGCTTTGGCAATGAATCGAAAAGAAACGTTTGCGCGAAAGGTTGATATTTTTTGCCAAGGTGCAGGAAACTTGAATGTCATGCTAATGGTCGTTATTTTTCTTTTGGCTGGAGCTTTTTCAGGAGTGACAAAAGGCATGGGTGCTGTAGACTCTACTGTTAACTTTGCGTTATCATTTGTGCCGCAAAACCTTCTTGTCATGGGCTTGTTTGTCATCGCCTGCTTTATCTCCCTGGCAATGGGCACATCAGTAGGTACGATCGTTGCACTGGCGCCAATTGGAGTCGGGATAAGCGAACATACCGATCTTTCTATGGCTCTTGTAATGGCTGCAATCATTGGTGGCTCCATGTTTGGTGATAATTTATCCTTTATCTCAGATACGACCATTACTGCTGTTCGATCGCAAGGTGTTCGAATGAAGGATAAGTTTAAGGTGAACTTTTGGATTGTCCTGCCGGCAGCTATTGTAACAAGTATCATCTTAGGTATTATCACAATGGGTGAAACGGCACAAGTGGAGCATGTAAGCTATAGTTGGATAAAAATACTTCCTTACATTTTGGTTATTGTCTTTGCATTAGCTGGAATGAATGTTTTCCTTGTTCTGGCGTCAGGTATTGTTCTTGCTGGGGCTGTTGGTTTAGTGGATGGCAGCTATCATGTGATGGACCTTTTCCAAACGATGGGCGAAGGAATGGCAGGCATGTATGAAATCGCCTTTCTTGCAATACTGATAGCTGGAATGGTCGAGGTTATTAAATATAATGGCGGAATTGATTATCTGCTTTACCTTTCCACACGAAGGATTAAATCGAAAAAGGGTGCTGAATTCAGCATTGCCGGTTTAGTTGGAATCACAGATTTATCGACGGCCAATAATACGATTTCTATACTGATTACTGGTCCGCTAGCTAAAAATATTGCGGATCAGTATGGGATTGAACGGCGGAAGACAGCAAGTATATTAGATATTTTCTCCTGCGCGATTCAAGGCCTTTTGCCATATGGAGGTCAAATACTGGCGGCTGCCAGCGTAGCTGGAATATCACCAGTCAGTATTTTGCAATACTCTTTCTATCCAGTACTCATTGGAGTTTGCGGAATCATCGCTATCCTGATCGGATACCCAAAAAAGAATAACGCCTGATAAAATGAACTGCACAGACTTGTTACTGTGCAGTAGTTTTCATTGAATTGCATTTCAGATCCATAGATAAGGATAGGTTCCGATCTCTATTCTGATAGGATCAGGACAAAAATCGAAGAAGGGAGGAAGGGCGTTGCATGTTGTACCCTATGTAACGCCCTTCATTTTTAATCAACCTCCTGCAAAGTGATTTTGTTAACCATAATATAATTATGTAAACACGCTTTGTCGATTTTTTCTCAAAATTATGTCTTTCATCTAGCCAGCAGAAGAAACTCTATGATACTATTTTACCTATGTAAAGAAAAAGCGTAATGGAGAGAGACACATGAAGGTAGCAAAATTTGGTGGTAGTTCAGTAGCAAGTGCGGAGCAGCTCCGTAAAGTAGCGCAAATCGTGAAAGAAGATCAGGAGCGGAAGTTCATCGTTGTTTCTGCACCAGGTAAGCGGAATAAGGCAGATACTAAGGTGACGGATTTACTGATTGCCATTGGTGAGGCGCATAACAAAGGGGAAGACGTCAGTTCACAAGTAGAAAAAGTCCTGTCGCGTTTCCGTTTTATCGTCGAGGAATTAGGGCTGGATAATATTCTTATTGAGCAGATAGCCGACCATCTGAAAGGTATCCTGGCTGATTCGATTCCTGCTGTGAATAAGATGGATGCATTGAAGGCGACAGGGGAAGATTCCCTAGCCAAGGTATTCAGTGCGTATCTCAATAAATTAGGTGTGCAAGCGGCCTATGTGAATCCTCAAGAAGCAGGTTTGCTGGTGAGAGAAGAATTAGGCGGTGCACGTATTTTGGATGAGAGCTTCGAGCTTTTATACAAACTTCGCGACCGTGAGGGTGTGCTGGTCATTCCTGGTTTCTTCGGTTATACGAAGGAAGGGAAGCTTGCGACCTTCCCAAGGGGCGGATCGGATATTACTGGCTCCATCGTAAGTGCAGGCGTCAAAGCTTCATTGTATGAAAACTTCACCGATGTGGATAGCGTGTACAGTGTGAACCCGAATATCGTTGATCATCCAAAGGAAATCAATACATTGACTTACCGTGAAATGCGGGAATTGTCTTATGCAGGTTTCTCAGTCTTCCATGATGAAGCACTGATTCCTGCGTTCCAGGCGAAAATACCTGTGTGTGTGAAAAACACGAATAATCCTTCAGCGCCGGGAACGATGATTGTTGCAAAAAGGGAAGTATCAGGTAATCCTGTCATTGGCATTGCGAGTGATACAGGCTTCCTGAGCATCTATATCAGCAAATACTTGATGAACCGGGAGCTTGGTTTCGGCCGGAAGTTATTGCAGATACTCGAGGAAGAAAACATTTCCTTCGAGCATGCACCTTCGGGTATCGATGATATGAGTGTCATCCTTAGGGAAAGTCAGCTGCCGCCGGATAAAGAAGCGGTGGTCGTCCGCCGTCTCAAAGAGGAACTGAATGCCGATCAGGTGTCCATCGACCGTGATCTTGCGATGATCATGATTGTCGGGGAAGGGATGATCGAAACAATCGGTGTCTCCAGTACAGCGACAAAGGCATTTACCGATGCGAATGTGAACATCGAAATGATCAACCAAGGCTCCTCTGAAGTATCCCTGATGTTTGGTGTCAAAGCCGATCAGATCAATGAAGCAGTACAATCATTGTATAAAGCCTTTTTCCAAAAATAAAAAATCCGGACAACGTCTATAATGGCGTTGTCCGGATTTTCTTTTTAATTTTACTCAGCGGAAGCTGAAGCCCTGCATAATCGTTGATACCTCTTTCGGATGCCAGCTTCAGTAAGTAAACGAATATTTCGGCTGTCATTTTCGCATCCGTCAGTGCATGATGACGATCGAGCTGCTGGATTTGGAAGCGGCTGATTAAGCTTTCCAGGCGACTTTGCCTTCTTTTGAAAAACATCCTCGCCATGATTTGGGAATCAAGCGTGTAACATGACAATGGCGGCAGTTTATACAGCTTCAGCATCGTCTGGATGAACCGGATATCAAAGGAAGCTGGATGGGCGACAAGAATGGTGTCTTTACTGTAATCCAGGAAACGTTCCATCACTTCCGGGAAAGAAGGTGATGCTTCTAGCTCGTCAGGATCAAGTTTGGTAAGTTTGATGATTTTCTTTGGTGTCTTCAGCATCGGCTTTGTCATCTCATAGAACGCATGATTTGACTGAATGACATTCCCCTTCAGCTGAACAGCTCCGATCGAGATCACTTCATGTCCCAAGTCAGGGAATATTCCGGTCGTTTCCAAATCAAAGACAGTAAACGTTTGTTCCTCGAAAGGGACTATCCGAAGAGAAGGGGACGGTCGATAATCAGTGAGCTTTTCATGCAGCCGTTGATGGGCGGGGGTATTGATATATGCTTTGCTCTTTATATGCTGTGTAAGCTTTCCATAGAGTATATAACGGAAAAGCTGAAAATCGATCATCATCCGTTCACCTTATTTCTATTAAGTCTCAATTCGAGCCCTTGCTGCATTCCTTTGGCAGCAGCAAGGGCATTTTTAAGCGTTTGCTTCTCTGACTTGTCCAGTTTTTTGAATGAAATCTGTGTAGAAAGCGGTTGGCCTGCCTCCAGCTGCTGCAAGTTCAGCTTTAAACGGAAAATGAGTAATTCATGAAGTGCCTGTGCAGCCAAGTCAGTGTCATTTTTGGACATATGATGATTCGATGTCAGATTATGAAGCCGACGTATCGTATGGACATCTTCTATACCATAGCCGACTGCGTAAACACGTACAGCATTGACAATCTGCATCATGGCGGATTGTTTCAAATTCAAGTATTTTTCTTTCGAGCTGGTGGAAACACGCCCGAATGCTTGCAAAGGAACGCGGATTTGCAATGTATCATGTATCAGCATCGGTTGTAGTCTAGCAGCATGCTGCATGCTATGTGTCAATTTCCGGCGAAGTTTAAATGCCAGATCGAAGTCACCGTACACTGGCCGGAAATCAATGAAAATCGTAAAATCCCGTACTTCCTGGGCATCCAGATTTCGAAGCCAAACATCGATCATATCCGACCATTGTGACAAGGAATGCCGCCATTTCTTTTCCTTGGCCATGATTCCGGCGCTGCATAGAGGGAAGCCACAGGCATCCAGCATGTGGTTGATTTTTGCTGTCAATCTTTCGAAATAACTTTCTATTTCGTCTTTGTGCTTCAATTCATCGTAATCAGCAAGAATGATCCCGTTGTCTTGGTCGGTGCTGAACCCTTGTTCTTTCCGGCCTTCACTGCCCATTACGATAAAGCAGTAGTTTATTTTGGGGCGGCCATAGCCTTCTGTTACCATTTCCCTTTCAGCAAGCTCGATAATCTGACGGTGCAGACGATCATTATAGCTGGAAATCAGTTCGGCAATATCATAGCCATACATGCGTTCGTCCACGAGCTGTTGGATGAATAGCTGGAATTGCTTATTGTTCATAGGGCTGAGGCTGGCCAATGTTTCGATTGAATCAGCGTTGGCAACCCTGTATGTGAGCTCGAAATAAACACTGTTCGAAACGTTCAGGAAAGAGGACTGACGAATAAATCCGACTGCCCGATTTCGGTGCAGCACTGGTATGGCGGCTGCGGGATGATGTTTCAAGTACGATAGAGCATCATAAATGAAGTCATGTTCCTGCACAAAGTAATAGTCTTTGTTCATGATCTGTCCCGCTGGTGCATCCAATCTGCCATTTTTCAAGGCATCGAATATTTGCCGATATCCGATCATTCCTTCGATATCCTGTTTGTTCCTGCTTACGGCAATTCCTTCCGTTTCAGCGTTTTGGAGCAGTTCTGCCGCTGCATAGACTGTTTCTTCTGGATGGATGAAAACAGGGCGCTCCATGAAGCTGGACACTCTTTTCTTGTAAAGGGCAGGTTCCGTTTGATCAGACAGATCGCTTGTTTTGTACTTCACTTCCTCATACAAGCTTTTCATCAATTGACTGACTCTCTCGAAAATTGCTTGGGAAAAGTGGGTGTTCTGCTGCATGGCCTGCTGGAAACTTGCCTTTGGGAAAGCGATCGATTTCGTATTTTCGGCTGCTTGTACTGCAATTTGCATTTCTTCTTGAGCCAATACTGTTAAAAGCCCGGCTAAATCACCTGGATAATCATATCGGACGGCAACTTGTTTTCCGTTAGCTTGATAAATGAAATTTTTTGCAACACCTGCTACAAAATAATGCACACTAGTATGAGCAGCGTCTTCGTTTGCAGTAATGATATATTCATTTATTTGGAATTCCTTAATTTCTGCCTGGTCAAATAAAGCAATTCTTTCTTTGTCCTCCAGAAGGGAAAATGGCAGGGTCTTAGCGTATAATACTGCTAGTTCTTTCAAGTTGGAGTCACTCCTTGCATGTCAAAAATCTTATTATTGCTAATTTCTGCAGGGTGGTATACGCTATATATGTGCAAAACTTTGCAGGATGTGATCATGTTGAAACACTTACTCATTATTGGTGCCGGAGAGGAAGCAGTTCAATTAATTAAACTGTTCCAGCGATCAGAGTCTTTCCGGATAGCCGGTTTGGCCGTTAAAAGACCGAGCCCGATTATAAAATATCAAGCAGAACGACTGAATATCCCACTTTGGAAAGACGTGACGGCAGAATCGCTCGAGCAGGTCGACTTTGTGCTGGAAACCTCAGAAAGATTGGCAGATTATCTTGATCCGACAAACTGCAAGGCAGAGATCATATCTGGACAAAGTGCACAACTGATGCTTGCATTCGCATCTATAGAAGATACAGAGAAAACTTCTACATATAATAACCAGCAATTTCGCAGTAAAACGCTGGAGTACTTGCATGAGGGGGTCCTGTGCATCAATCGCCAGGACGAGATTATGTATGTAAACGAAGCAGCTGAAAAACTGCTTGGCAAAAAGAAACCCCAGTTGATAGGGACATCCATAGAAAATCTTCTACCCGGTTCAAGGCTTCCTGAAACCATCCGGACAAGAGAGCGTTTTGTGGATGAACAGCTCACGCTTTTGAACGGTAACCAGATTGTCTATACCTGTGCGCCGCTTGAAAATGATCAGGAGGCAGTGACAGGGGCTTTCATGGTGATGAAGAAAACAATCGACATAGTTGCCCTAGCCGAAAAACTTACCGATGTCCGCGAAGTGAAATCGATGCTGGAAGCGATCATTGACGCTTCGCAGGAGGCGATCAGTGTCGTCGATGAAAATGGTATCGGTTTGATCGTCAACCCTGCCTACACGCGGCTCACCGGTTATACACCAGAGCAGATTGTCGGAAAACCGGCGGTAACGGACATCATGGAAGGGGAGAGTTTGCATATGCAGGTTCTCCGGACACGCAGACCAGCTGCAGGGGCCAGGATGCGGGTTGGGAAACATGGGAAGGAAATGATGGTCAATGCGGCACCGATCATTGTCGATGGAAAGCTGCGGGGAAGCGTCGGCGTCCTGCATGATATTTCGGAACTGCATGAACTGCAGGATGAAGTGCAGCGTGCCCGCAAAATCATCCGCAGCCTGGAAAACAAATACACGCTGAAGGATGTCGTTTCCGAATCGGATAGCATGCAAGTGACACTCGAGCAAGTCAAATTCGCTGTCAATGCTGACGCACCTTGTCTTTTGCGCGGCGATGCCGGTGTGGGAAAAGGGATGTTTGCTGCCATCATCCATAATGAAAGCAAAAGACGCCATCGGCCGTACATTCGCATCGATTGTACAATCGGCAAAGAAGAGCTTTTGGAGAAACAACTATTCGGATCCCTGCGTGGCAGTCATGCAACCGGGATGATCGAAAAAAGTGATGGCGGGACTCTTTTCCTTGATGATGTCGATAGTATGCCGCTCCGAATACAGCAAAAGGTATCGGATTTCATGGATACAGGTGAGCTGAAGCTTGCTTCCGGTAAAACGAAAACGGTGGATGTCAGGATCATTGTAAGTGCACGTCATCCTTTGGAAAGGGCAGTTTTTGAGAAACGATTTCATGAGCCGTTTTTCGAGAAATTGAAACGAATCACAATATATATTCCAAGCTTGGCTGAACGGAGGAAGGATTTCGCAGGATTGTTATCCACAATCGTCCACAAGCAAAATCACTTGCTTCAGTCTTCGGTTCAATCCATCTCTGAACCTTCAATTGATGTATTGAAAGAAAAGAAATGGACCCATAATGTAAAAGAATTGGAAACGGCGGTAGTGCGAGCGATGACATTCATGGAGAAGACCGAACATATCATCCTGCCAAAACATCTCCAGATTTCCCCGGTTGATAACCAATCAAAGGCAGGAACACTGCAGGAACAAGTGGAAATGTTGGAGAAGCAACTGATAGAATCTGCCTTGCGAGCGAATGACTACAATAAGAAAGCGACAGCGGATCAGCTAGGTGTATCAATCCGGAATCTTTACTATAAGATGGATAAGTATGATTTTGATAGAAGTGGCATGCAAGATTTTTCGTAATGGGGAAGGAAGAATACGATGCATAAATTTACCGCTCTTGAAAAGATGGCAGCCGCAAAGCGGGGGAGTACGATAGCAATTGCGGCAGCAGATGACCCATCCATTCTTAAAGCAGTGAAGAATGCGGTCGATCGGCAGATGGCGTCCTTCTTACTGTATGGGGATATTGACCGTTTAAAACGGTTCATGAACGAAGAAGGACTGAGTGAAGACAGGATTACCTGTATTCACGCTTCGACTGCAGATCGGGCAGCAGATATGGCAATAGAAGCTTGGAAATCGGATAAGGCGGATTTACTGATGAAAGGTATTGTCAGTACGGATGTACTGGCAGGAAAGATATTGAAGGACAAATCGATGATCAAGTCCGGAAGCATCCTGTCACAGCTGGCTATATTCGATATTCCTTCTTATCATAAACTGCTTTTTTTGACGGATGCGGGAATCAATATCGCACCATCGATAGAGGTAAAGAAAAAAATCTTGACCAACGCTGTATCTGTTTTTTATAAGATGCTCCACTCGGAACCGAAAGTCGCTGTTCTTGCAGCCACAGAAAAGGTGAATCCGGCCATGCCGGCAACGACGGATGCTGCGCTGTTAACAGTCATGCAGCAGCGTGGTCAGCTTGAACATTGCCAAATAGATGGTCCGCTCGCACTGGATGCTGCGTTGTCTGCCCAGTCGGCTGCTACCAAGAAAATCGATTCAGCTGTTGCAGGAGATACGGATATCCTGCTAGTCCCGGAAATCGAAAGCGGAAATATGCTCTATAAATCATTCACCTATGCAGCAGGGGCAGTAAGTGCTTCCTTGCTCGTCGGGACAAAAACACCTGTCATCCTTACATCCCGTGCAGATGACAGCACCAGTAAATATTATGCAATATGCTTCGCGCTTGCGTCAGCATCCCTTGCCTAGGAGGAAATAAGATGAAAATCTTTGAAACATTGGAACAATACGATTACGAACAACTAGTCCTATGTCAGGACAAAGAATCCGGGTTGAAGGCAATCATCGCAATCCATGACACGACACTCGGCCCGGCGCTTGGCGGTACGAGAATGTGGACGTATGCAACAGAAGAAGAGGCAATCATTGATGCTTTACGATTGGCAAAAGGCATGACGTATAAAAATGCTGCTGCTGGACTGAATCTAGGCGGCGGAAAAACTGTCATCATCGGTGATCCGAAAAAAGATAAAAACGAAGCGATGTTCCGTGCTTTCGGCCGTTATGTGCAATCCTTGAATGGCCGTTACATCACAGCTGAAGATGTCGGTACGACAGTCGAAGATATGGAACTGATCCATACGGAAACGGATTTCGTAACCGGTATTTCCGCTGAATCCGGATCATCAGGCAATCCGTCTCCTGTTACTGCCTATGGTGTATATAAAGGAATCAAAGCATCTGCCAAAGAAGCATTTGGCGATGACAGCTTGGAAGGAAAAACGGTTGCCGTCCAAGGTGTAGGTAATGTCGCTTATGCATTGTGTGAGCACCTGCATGCAGAAGGTGCCAAACTGATTGTGACGGATATCAATAAAGAAGCAGTCCAAAAAGCAGTGGAAGCATTTGGAGCAACTGCAGTGGATCCGGATGATATCTATGGTGTCGAATGTGATATCTTTGCACCTTGTGCACTGGGAGCAGTGATCAATGATGATACATTGAAGGTGTTGAAAGCCAAAGTAGTAGCTGGTGCTGCGAACAACCAGCTCAAGGACGAACATCATGGGCAGATTTTGTTTGAACGGGGCATCGTCTATGCACCTGACTATGTCATCAATTCCGGCGGTGTCATCAATGTCGAGGATGAATTGCATGGCTACAACAGAGAGCGTGCCCTCCGCAAAGTAGAAACCATCTATGATAGCCTGCAGCGCGTATTCGAAATCGCAAAACGTGATGAAATCCCGACAAGCCTTGCAGCTGACAGAATGGCCGAGGAAAGAATCGAAACGATGCGCAGATCGAGAAGCCAATTCCTGCGTAACGGTCATCACACTTTAAGCAGAAGATAATTACGAGGGGGAAACCGCGTGCCAACAGCAGAAAACCGTATTTTAGCGATCAATCCAGGTTCTACTTCCACGAAAATCGGTGTGTTTGATGACGAGCATAACATTTTTGAACGAGTGATCCGCCATGATTTAGAAGATATCGGCGGGTATGAGAAAATTATGGATCAGTATCAATTTCGGAAACAAATCATCTTGGATGCATTGGATTTTGAAGGCATCAATGTATCCAAGTTGACTGCAGTATGCGCACGCGGTGGTCTGCTCCGTCCACTTGAAGGTGGTACATACCGCGTGAACGAAGCGATGCTTGCCGATTTAAAAACAGGCTATAATGGCGAGCATGCCTCCAATCTTGGAGGACTCATTGCTTATGAAATCGCAAGCAGCCTCCAGATCCCGGCCTTCATTACCGATCCTGTCGTAGTGGATGAACTTGCTCCACTCGCACGGCTCTCCGGCTTGCCTGGTGTAGAACGAAAAAGCATCTTTCACGCTTTAAATCATAAAGCCATCGCCCGCAAAGCTGCAGCTGCAAAGGAAAAGAGCTATGGGGAAGCAAACATCATCGTCGTGCATCTTGGCGGCGGGATTACTGTCGGTGCGCATCATCATGGCCGCGTCATCGATGTGAACAATGGTTTGAGCGGGGAAGGACCATACACTCCGGAACGTGCAGGGACGGTTCCTGCTGGTGATTTGATCGAGCTGGCTGTAAGCGGCGAATATACCAAAGATGAATTGATGAAAATGCTCACGACCAAGGGCGGGTTCATGGGTTATCTAGGAACAAACGACGGACGGCTTATTGCCGACCGAATCAAGAAGGGTGACCAAGAAGCAAGGCACATCTTCGAAGGTATGGTTTATCAGACCGCGAAGGAAGTCGGCGCCATGGGCGTTGTCCTTTCAGGCGATGTCGATGCAATTGCAGTGACTGGCGGGCTTGCGCATGATGATTTATTCATTTCCATGCTGAAGGACCGGGTCAGCTGGATCGCCGATGTGCTTGTGTATCCAGGTGAGAATGAGCTTCGTGCCTTGACAGAAGGTGCGCTTCGTGTCATGCGGAAAGAAGAAACGGCTAAAGTTTATGCCGTATAGGAGGCAGTAACAATGGTAAGAGAATATGACATTGTCATCTTAGGTGGCGGTACCGGTGGATATGTTGCCGCCATCCGTGCTTCCCAGCTGGGCTTGAAGACGGCGATCGTAGAAAAAGCAGAACTCGGCGGAACGTGCCTGCATAGAGGATGCATACCATCCAAGGCATTGCTCCGATCAGCAGAAGTGTACAGGCAAACGAAGGAAGCAGCAGCTTTTGGTATACATACATCAGATGTAAGCTTGAATTTTGCAGACGTACAACAAAGGAAAGAAGCTATCATCGATCAGCTGCACCGAGGGGTTCAGCATTTGATGAAAAAAGGAAAAATCGATGTTTTCCAAGGATACGGAAGAATCCTCGGACCATCCATCTTCTCTCCGACGGCAGGTACCATTTCTGTTGAATTTGCTGATGGAAGTGAAAACGAAATATTGGTACCGAAGAACGTGATTGTTGCAACAGGTTCCTCGCCACGACCTTTACCAGGTATCGAATTTGATGAATCCAAAATCCTCAGCTCTGAAGGGGCTTTAGCCATGTCGGAACTTCCGTCGAGCATGACGATCATCGGCGGAGGAGTCATCGGTATCGAGTGGGCATCCATGCTTCATGACCTCGGCACAAAGGTGACGGTACTGGAATACCAGGATCGCATCCTGCCGACAGAGGACGAACAAATCAGTAAAGAAATGTTCAAGCAGCTTAAAAAGCGCGGCATCTCGATTCATACGAATGTGCAAGTGGAGAGTGCTGCAGCGGATGACAATCAAGTGACGGTCAAAGCGCAAATGAATGGAGAGGAACAGGTTTTCGTTTCCGATAAGATCCTCGTATCTGTCGGCCGTTCAGCCAATGTCGGCGATATCGGGTTGAAAAATACCGAAATCCAGCTTTCTGAACAAGGATTCATCCAAGTTAACGATTATTACCAGACAAATGAATCGCACATCTATGCGATCGGTGATTGTGTCGGTGGTATGCAGCTGGCACATGTTGCTTCCAGGGAAGGCATTATCGCCGTCGAGCACATTGCCGGCGTTCAGACCGATGCGCTGGATTACAGCATGGTTCCTGCATGTGTCTATAGCTACCCGGAAACAGCAAGTGTCGGTTTGACGGAAACACAAGCGAAAACGGAAGGTTATGCAGTCAAGACAGGTAAAATGAGTTTCCAGGCAATCGGAAAAGCATTGGTATATGGTGAGACGGAAGGCTTCGTGAAGATCATCGCCGACGAGAAGACGAATGACCTGCTTGGTGTTCATATGATTGGTCCGCACGTGACGGACATGATCTCAGAAGCTGCACTAGCCAAACTACTGGATGCAACGCCATGGGAAATCGGTCAAAGTATCCACCCGCATCCGACATTAGCGGAAATCATCGGGGAAGCGGCACTCGCGGTCGACGGAAATCAAATTCATGGTTGAGATATTGAAGAAAGGGGGAGCGGCGATGTCAGAAACGAGACATGCTTCTCTTGGAATATCAGACGAAAAAGTATTGGAAATGTATAGATGGATGCTCCTGGCACGGAGAGTGGATGAACGGATGTGGCTGTTGAACAGGGCCGGCAAGATACCGTTTGTCATTTCGTGTCAAGGACAGGAAGCAGCGCAAGTCGGGGCTGCCTTGGCATTGGATAAGGATATTGATTATCTTTTGCCGTACTACCGTGATTTAGGACTGGTGATGCCATTCGGTATGACAGCAAAGGATCTCATGCTATCGGCATTTGCTAAAGCAGAGGATCCCAACTCGGGCGGACGGCAGATGCCCGGTCACTTCGGGAAAAAAGCTTCCCGCATCGTCACTGGTTCTTCACCGGTAACGACGCAGGTGCCGCATGCTGTCGGTTTCGCTTTAGCGGCCAAAATGGAAAAGAAACAGCTTGTCAGTTTTGTGACTTTGGGAGAAGGTTCCTCCAACCAAGGTGATTTCCATGAAGGATTGAACTTCGCTGGTGTCCATAAACTGCCCGTGATCACAATGGTACAGAACAATAAATATGCCATCAGTGTACCGCAGGAAAAACAGCTTGGCTGCGTGAATGTATCCGATCGGGCACAAGGGTACGGTATGCCGGGCTTCACAATTGATGGTAACGACCCATTGGCCGTGTATCAAGCTGTCAAAGAAGCGCGGGAACGAGCATTGAATGGGGAAGGTCCAACGCTCATCGAGACAGTCGGATACCGCCTCACTCCGCATTCCAGTGATGATGACGATATGACTTACCGTGAAAAGCAAGAAGTCGAGGAAGCACGCAAGAAAGATGGCTTGCTGACATTCGGAGCATACTTGCGCGAAACAGGTGTATTGTCTGAGGAACTGGAGAACCAGATGGAAGAAGAAATCAAACAAATCGTCAATGAAGCAACAGACTATGCTGAGCATGCCAAAGATCCGGAGCCGGAATCCGCACTGCTTCATGTGTATGCCGATTAAGGGGGAAAAACGATGCCAGTAATGTCCTATATCCAGGCAATCACGCAGGCGATGCGTGAAGAAATGGAAGCAGATGAAAAAGTATTCGTATTAGGAGAAGATGTCGGAAAAAGAGGCGGAGTATTCCGGGCTACCGATGGTTTGTATGATACATTCGGAGCAGAACGTACGCTTGACACGCCGCTTGCAGAATCGGCGATTGCCGGAGTCGCGGTAGGTGCTGCCATGTACGGCTTGAAGCCGATTGCTGAAATGCAATTCGCCGATTTCATCATGCCGGCAGTCAACCAAATTGTCTCAGAAGCAGCAAAAATCCGATATCGTTCCAATAACGACTGGACGTGTCCGGTCACCATCCGTGCACCTTATGGCGGCGGTGTACATGGTGCTTTGTATCATTCCCAATCCGTGGAGGCGGTGTTCGCCAACCAGCCAGGCCTTAAAATCGTCATGCCTTCCACGCCTTATGATGCAAAAGGTCTCTTGAAAGCAGCTATCCAAGATCCGGATCCGGTGTTGTTCTTTGAGCATAAAAGGGCTTACCGCCTCATCAAAGGCGAAGTACCAGCTGAGGACTATACGTTGCCGATCGGCAAAGCGGATGTAAAACGCGAAGGTTCAGATATTACGGTGATCACATACGGATTATGTGTCCATTTTGCACTGCAAGCAGCAGAAAAACTTGCAGCAGAAGGCATCGAAGCGCATATTCTCGACCTGCGCACCGTTTATCCGCTTGATAAAGAAGCAATCATCGAGGCAGCCTCCAAGACTGGTAAAGTCCTGCTTATTACAGAAGACAACAAAGAAGGCTCCATTATCGGGGAAGTGGCAGCTATCATCGGTGAAAACTGTCTCTTTGATTTGGATGCCCCGATTCAACGGCTGGCAGCACCGGACGTACCAGCGATGCCTTATGCGCCTAGTACAGAAAAATACTTCATGGTAAATCCAGCAAAAGTGGAAGCAGCCATGCGCGAATTAGCGGAATTCTAAACGAGGTGTAATGATGATAGAGAAAATAACAATGCCAAAACTCGGCGAGAGTGTAACAGAAGGTACAATCAGCACATGGCTCGTCAAACCAGGTGATCAAGTCAGCAAATATGATGCCATTGCCGAAGTGATGACAGACAAAGTCAATGCAGAAATCCCAAGCAGTTTCACTGGCGTGATCAAAGAATTGGTTGCAGCAGAAGGGGACACAGTCGAAGTCGGGGCACTGATCTGTACGATTGAAACAGAAGAAACTGGAGAGAACCAAGAAGCAGATACAGCTTCTCCTGCTGTAACAGAAACAGACTTCCGCAGCCCGGCAGCGGATACAGCGATGAAGTCACGCTATTCGCCGGCAGTCATGCGCCTTGCACAGGAGCATGATCTGGATCTGACTGCAATTACAGGCAGTGGAAAAGGCGGACGGATCACGCGCAAAGATGTCGAAGCAATCATCGCATCCGGAGAAAAGCCGCAAAAACAAGCAGAATCCAAGCCAACTGCAGCTGTTACAGAATCAGCTGTACCGCAAAAAGCAGAAGCAGTTGAAAAAACACAAATGGCTTCCGGCAATGCTATACCGGTTTCCGGCGTAAGAAAAGCCATTGCCAACAATATGGTGAAAGCAGCGACAGAAATCCCGCATGCTTGGATGATGGTGGAAGTGGATGTTACCGATCTGGTTGCTTACCGCAATAAAGTAAAGGATGCATTCAAAGAAAAAGAAGGATATTCGCTGACATTCTTTGCTTTCTTCGTTAAAGCTGTCGCGCAGGCACTGAAAGAATTCCCGCAGCTGAACAGCTCTTGGGCGGGAGATAAAATCATTCAGCATGATGAAGTCAATATTTCCATCGCGGTTGCGAAAGAGCAGGAGCTATTTGTACCGGTCATCCAATCTGCAGATGATCTGAGTATCAAAGGCATCGCAAAGCAGATTACGAACCTTGCGAAAAAGGCTCGCACCGGCAAACTGAGTACTGCCGACATGCAAGGCGGTACATTCACCGTCAATAACACAGGTTCATTCGGTTCGGTTCAAAGCATGGGAATCATCAATCATCCGCAAGCGGCAATCCTGCAGGTGGAATCGATCGTGAAGCGTCCGGTGATCATCAATGATATGTTCGCCGCTCGTGACATGGTGAACTTGTGTCTCAGTCTTGATCACCGTGTGCTGGATGGTTTGGTTTGCGGTCAGTTCATGGCGAGGGTCAAAGAAATTCTCGAGAACGTATCCGAATCGACAATGCCGATTTACTGAAGTGATAGAAATTGAAAGAGTCTGGAATTGCTGATACACTTGAACTAGTGTAAAAGGAGGAATACCGATGGCAGATTTCAGAATGTTTATGAACGATATCGTGACGACTGCTAGGAAGGACCTTACCGATGCAGGCTATACGGAGTTGACAACACCGGAGGAAGTGGATTCCACGCTTAAAAAATCCGGGACGACTCTTGTAATGATCAACAGCGTCTGCGGATGTGCCGGCGGAATTGCTCGCCCGGCAGCTGCTCATAGCCTGCATTATGACAAACGTCCAGATCAGCTGGTGACGGTTTTCGCTGGGCAGGATAAAGAAGCAACCGAAAGAGCAAGGGAATATTTCACTGGCTTCCCGCCAAGCTCACCGTCATTTGCCTTTTTGAAGGACGGCGAGATCGTTACGATGATCGAACGACATGACATCGAAGGCCATGAGCCAATGGAAGTAGTCAACAGACTGCAATCCTTATTCGATGAACATTGTAAAGAAGTTTAATTGGAGAAGTCCCCATCCTTTTGGATGAGGGACTATTCTGATTGTGATCAAATTCGACGAGGAGCACCATTGTGAAAATAGGTTACCGAACGATCAAAACTGCGGTAGGGACACCGCTTGCAATATGGATTGCGGAGCTTCTGCAGCTGGATAACAGTGTGTCGGCGGGTATACTGACGATTCTGTGCACGCAAGTGACGAGAAAGAAATCCTTTCTGGCTGCATGGCATCGTGTGGCCGCCTGCCTGCTGGCAATCGTCCTGTCCTTTTTACTATTTGAGACGATCGGCTTTCATCCAATCAGCATCGGAATATTGCTGCTCATCTTCATTCCGATCACCGTGATGCTGCGTGTCTCGCCAGGAATCGTTTCAAGTGCTGTCATCATTTTGCATTTGTATAATTCCCATGACATCACACTCGATTTGATTGTGAATGAACTCATCCTTATTTCAGTCGGGATAGGGGTGGCACTCATTGTGAACTTGTATATGCCCAGTCTGGAAGCTACAATTCGGCGGAAACAGATCATATTGGAACGGAATTTCACCAAGATTTTGAAAGAAATCGCCCTGTATCTCCGGGAAGGGGATCAATCATGGTCCGGAGAAGAAATCGCACAGACCGAAAAAATCCTGAAAGAAGCGAATCAGCTTGTTGGCCGGGATGTAGAGAACCATGTGCTCAGATCGGAGCATCCGTATCATGATTATTTCGAGATGCGTACGAAGCAATTCACCATCCTGAAACGGATTCTGCCGCTTGTAAGTAAGCTCCCGGAAACATCTTATTCGCAATGCGAGCAGCTTGCCCATTTCTTTTCGGGTCTGGCTGATTCGGTCCATCCCGGTAATACCGCTGTTTTATTCCTGGAGGAACTGAATGCTTTACGGGAGTCCTTCGATGAAGATCCCCTGCCGAAGACGAGAGAAGAATTCGAGACCCGTGCTCATTTGTTTCAGTTGTTGTACGAAATGGAGAATTATCTGGAGTTGAAGCAATCGTTCAAAGAAAGCGATGTGCAACATAGAATTAGACAGAAGGTGCAACAATAAGGACATCACCATGTAAAAGAGGGATGTCTAATGCGTTCGCTGCTCATTGCCTTCACCTGTCTGTCCATTTTATCTCCGTTATGGCCATTTGGTGAGAATCCAGTGCCGGGAAGCCCGCTCATCATCGTCAATAAAACGACGAATCAGCTTGCATTCGTGAATGAAGGAAAAGTGGTCAAGGTTTATCCGGTCGCGACAGGAAAGAAGCCGGAATCGACACCGGAAGGGATATTCCTGACGCTTTTCAAGACAGAATACCCGGGTTATTCGCGGAAAGGAATCCCTGGCGGTGATAAAGATAATCCGCTTGGCAGCAGATGGATCGGCTTCAATGCCAACGATACGCAAGGGCGTACTTTCGGTATCCACGGAACGAACAGGCCGGAGTCGATCGGTACCCGTGTTTCGGCTGGCTGCATCCGCATGCGGAACAGTGATGTGGAGGAGCTATACGAACTAGTACCGGTAGGAACAAAGGTACGGATCATGACGGGCTGGAAATCATTTGAGGAAATTGGGAAAGAAGATGGAGCTATTCTGTCTCCTAAAAGACAAAATAGCTCAGGCTGATTGCTAAAGTGGAAATAAGCATTGTGAAAATCATCAAGTAAACCATGAATGTCATGGCAATGCTTTGTTTGGATCTTTTTTTCTTTTGTTTAGTCAATGTGGAGGAGCCCCCTTATCTGTTTATGTCCATTGTACAAGGAACCAGGTGAGGGGACAAGGAGAAACCAATAGATAGAATAGGAGTACATAATCATGATCAAAATCAATGAAGATCGTTTAGTCGAAGAGTTTATGGAATTGGTTCAAGTAGACTCGGAAACAGGTGATGAAAAGGAAATAGCTGAAGTGCTGAAGAAGAAATTCACCGAGCTGGGTGTAAAAGTCGAGGAAGATGATTCGATGAAAGTAACAGGTCATGGTGCAAACAACCTCGTTTGCACCTGGCAGGGAAACGTCGATTCTGCTGAAACAATCTATTTCACCTCCCATATGGACACAGTCGTACCCGGCAAAGGGATCAAACCGCAAATCAAAGACGGTTACATCACAAGTGACGGTACGACGATTCTTGGCGCGGATGATAAGGCAGGACTGGCAGCAATCCTTGAAACAATCAAGGTTTATAATGAGCAGGAATTGCCGCATGGCACAGTCCAGTTCGTCATCACAGCTGGCGAGGAATCTGGACTGGTCGGCAGCCGTGCACTTGATGCTTCCTTGCTGACTGCTTCATTCGGATACGCGATTGATAGTGACGGGCCAGTAGGTGACATTGTTATCGCCGCTCCTACACGTGCGACTGTCATTGCTAAAGTTTTCGGTAAGACAGCGCACGCAGGTGTGGCGCCAGAAAAAGGGGTTTCCGCAATCACAGTGGCTGCCAAAGCAATTTCAAAGATGCCGTTGGGCAGGATTGATGAAGAGACCACTGCCAATATCGGCAGTTTCGCAGGTGGAAAACAGACGAATATTGTCTGTGATTACGTCGAAATCCTGGCAGAAGCTAGATCACTGGAAGCAGGTAAAATGGAAGTACAGGTACAGAAGATGAAGCAAGCATTCGAACAGACAGCTGAAAGTATGGGTGCGCATGCCGAAGTGGAAATCAAAGTGGAATATCCAGGTTATAAACAGCAAGCGGGTGACCGTGTTGTTGAGGTGGCACGTGCAGCTGCGAAAACCATCGGACGCGATAGTAACCTGACAAGCAGCGGAGGCGGCAGTGATGCCAATGTGATTGCCGGATTCGGTATCCCGACGGTCAATTTATCCGTTGGTTATGAAGAGATCCATACAACCAATGAACGGATCCCGGTTGGTGAATTGGTCAAGACAGCTGAACTGGTTGCAGCCATCATCCGTGAGGTTGCCAATGGCTGATTTATAGGAGGTGCAAGCCTCCTATTTCTTTTGCAAACATGATATAATAAGAACGACAGTTCGCATCGGGAGGAGGGACAGCATGTCAAAAGGAAGGGCGATTTTCCATGTAGATATGAATAGCTTCTATGCTTCGGTCGAGATGGCCTTTGATCCTTCACTGCGCGGAAAAGCCCTGGCCATCTGCGGAAATCCTGCCGAGCGGAAAGGCATCGTCGTCACAAGCAGCTATGAAGCGAGGAAGAAGGGTGTTCGAACGACGATGACACTTTGGGAAGCAAGACGTTTATGCCCGGAATTGCTCGTGCTGCGCCCGAACTTCGATCGTTATCGGAAGGCTTCCAGTGAAATGTTCAAGATCCTGCATGAAGTGACACCAATCATCCAGCCAGTATCGATAGATGAAGGGTATATGGATGTGACGGATTGTGCCCATTTGGGATCTTCCCTGGAAATAGCGCAGATGATCCAAGAGCGCATATTGAAAGAATTGGATCTCCCTTGCAGTATCGGCATCGCACCGAATAAATTCCTTGCCAAGATGGCTTCGGATATGAAGAAGCCGCTTGGCATCACTGTTTTACGTAAGCGGGATATTCCTGGATTACTATGGCCGCTCCCGATTGAAGAGATGTACGGTGTCGGGGAGAAAACGGCAGAGAAAATGCGAACGCTTGGGATCAAGACGATTGGGGACTTGGCCCATAAAGACAGATATCAGCTGAAACGTGTTTTTGGAGTGAATGGGGAAAGGCTGGCAAATCGGGCTAATGGAATCGATGACAGACCAGTCGATCCCGAAGCGGTAAACAGCTTTAAAAGCATCGGAAGTTCACAGACACTTCCGCAGGATACTACCGATGACAAGGAATTGGATAAGCTGCTCCGGGATTTATCCAAAAGTGTGGAGAAACGGATGCACCGGAAAGAAGCCATTGCCAAAGGCATTCAGTTGATGATTCGCTACCATGATCGTAAAACGATCACCCGCAGCATGAAACTGCAGCATTTCCTGGAGACGGCGGATGAAGTATTCAACCATGCGCAGTCTTTGCTGCAAAAACATTGGAGCGGAGATCCGATACGGCTATTAGGTATCAGTGTATTTGATGTGGCGGAGAAGAAGGAAGTAGGTAAACAGCTTGATCTGTTCACATACGAGAAAGAGGCATCGAAAGAAGGCTTGTACGAGGCAATCGATCAGCTTACATCAAAATTCGGGAAAAACCCTTTCCGCAGATTGCATTCCGGAGCATCCGATTCTGTCAGGACGAGTTTTCAGAAGGACTTTCTTGACGATTATAAAAAATAGCAGCGATTCTCAGGAATCGCTGCTATTTTTTTGTACTTCAAAAACGCGCATATCTTCTGCCAGTTCTGTTTCGGGGAAAACGTTCCGGGCTTGCTCGACCAGGATATTTGCTTCCTCCTGATGATAGCGAGCTGAAATATGCGTCAATATTAATCTTTTCACATTCGCATCTTTCGCTAAGTTAGCTGCTTGTACAGCCGTGGAATGTCCGTAGGCTTTCGCCATTTCTGGTTCATCAGCGGAAAAGGTTGCTTCGTGTACGAGGATATCCGCACTTTCTATATCGCCCTTTAGTTCCGGAAGATAGGTTGTGTCACCTAGTATGGCAATTTTTCTGCCGGGCTTGTCCGACCCGACTACATCCGATCTTCTGATTAGCCGCCCATCCGGCAGTTCCGTTACTTCTTGGTTCTTGATCTGGCGGTAAATCGGCCCTGGAGCTATGCCCATCTGTCTGAGCTTCTCCACTTTCAGTTCACCAAGGGTAGCTTTTTCTTCCACGATATAACCGAAACAGGGAATGCCATGGGATAGCTGCACCGCTTGGATAGCCCAGCCTTCATCCTCATAAATGCGTCCAGGTTCTATTTCATGGATGATGAGGGAGTTTGCCACGTGACTTCCGCTGACACGCAGCGAGACCTCGATGAATTCCTTGATACCCTGCGGACCGTAAACTTCCAGCTGCAATTCAGATTGCTGAAAAGAGCGAGTGGATAGCAGGCCGGGTAGCCCATAAATATGATCTCCATGCAGATGTGTGATGAAGATTTTTTCAATCTTGCCGGGTTTGAGCGGGGAATGGAGCAGCTGATGCTGCGTCGCCTCGCCGCAATCGAACATCCAGACCGCCTGCCGCTCCTGCGGCATCGACAGACAGATACTCGTTACGTTCCGATCTTTGGATGGCAGACCGGCACCTGTCCCAAGAAAATGTAATTCCATAATAAAAGCCTCCTGCAGTTACCAGCCCCGCTTGTATGGGACCGGCGCTTTCAATCTATAGTTCAGCTGGTCGGCTGCTTCGAGCGGCCAATATGGGTTCCGCAGCATGGCACGCGCGACAAAGACAAGGTCGGCACGTTCATTTTGCAAAATCTCCTCGGCCATTTGACCATTTGTAATCAATCCTACAGCTGCAGTATCGACAAGGCCATGCTTGCGGATTCGTTCCGCATGGACAACTTGATAGCCCGGGTAGACAGCAGACGGGCCTTGAGGTACGACACCGCCTGTACTGCAGTCAATCAAATCGACCCCTTGCCGCTTCATTTCGATGCTGTAATAAATGAAATCATTGATAACATTACCGCCTTCAGCGTATTCTTCTGCTGAAATACGGACAAATAAAGGACCGTCCCACACTTGTTTCACTCCATCAAGCACTTCGCGCAAGAAGCGATAACGGTTTTCGCGTGCACCGCCATAAGCATCGATTCGCTTATTCGTCAGCGGGGAGAGAAATTGATTGATCAGATAGCCATGGGCTGCATGAATCTCAATCACATCGAATCCCGCTTCCTTGGCGCGGCTGGCTGCCTTTTGATAGGCGTCGACCAAATCGTTTATTTTATCTTCTGTCAAAGCTTCCGGAGCGGCAGATTCCTCATCCCATGGCAAATTGCTCGGCGCGATAATCGGATTTTGGGCTTTTGATTTTCGGCCGGCATGTCCGAGCTGGATGCCGCTTTTGGCACCGTGTGCTTGAATTCTGCCGCTGATAGTCCGAAGTCCTTCGACTTGTTCATCCGACCAGATGCCAAGATCCTGATCGGAAATCCTTCCTTCCGGTGTGACTGCAGTGGATTCCACGAATACAAGTCCAGCTTGTCCGATTGCTCGGCTTTCGTAATGGGTGATATGGAAAGGTGTGGCTTTGCCGTCTTTTTCTTCGACGGCATACATACACATCGGGGAAACGACAATGCGATTTTTCAAGGTGCAATCTTTGTACGTGATAGGTTGAAATAATTTAGGTGTAGCCATTGTAGGACCTCCGATTGTTTGATTAACTAGTGATATAACCCTTTTGCAATTCCAGTGCCCGATCCGGCACATCCGAGATGATAACATCACAATTTGCTTCAAGAGCACGCAGTATAAAAACTGGCTGATTGACTGTATATACCCGAATAGGCACGTGATGCTGCTTGCACTCCTGAATCAGTTTCTTGTTCAGCAAACGATATTTCGGGTGTAAGGCATTCGCTCCGATTTCTTCCAACAAAGAGAAAAGCTGACGGGGCCGTCTTGATGTGAGAAAGCCTGTATCAATATCACCATCCAGATCAGATATACGGCGGATGGTGTCTGCGTTAAAGCTTGATATGGTCGTCCTGTCTTTCATCCCATGATCCCAAAGGCGCTGTAAGACGATCTCCTCGATACCCGGGTATGGATACTTATTCGTTTTCAGTTCCAGATTGAGAAGCATAGGGGTCTTTTTTATCCATCGCAGAAACACATCTAGTGAAATGATTTTCTCACCGGCATAGTCACGGGAGAACCAGGCGCCAGCATCTGCTTGGCACAATTCTTCGTATGTAAGTTTTCGCACCAATCCGCGTTTATTCGTCGTGCGATTGATGCTTTCGTCATGAATGATGACAGGTACTTGGTCTTTCGTCAGCTGCACATCGGTTTCGATCCCGTCAGCCTGCATCAATTCTGCCAGCCGGAAAGCGGCCATCGTATTTTCAGGTGCATATTTACTGGCACCGCGATGTGCAAATATTTTGGTAGACATGGTTTCACCCCGAACTTGGACGTATAGTTGAATTGTGCGAGAAAATAAAGCAAAAGTCAATTTGAAAGGACGTGCATGCATGAAACAATGGCAAACGAAGGATGAATTGATCGCATTGCTGGCAGAGCTTGTGGAAATCGGGAGCATCACGGGCTCTCCTGAAGAAATTCGGTTTCCGGAACATATTTATACGCTCCTTGAACAAAAAACCTACTTCCAGCGCTGCCCGGATCACTTGAAGCTCCATCCGCTGAAGGACGGCCGTCAGCTTCTTACGGCATTCGTAAAGAAAACTGATAAAAAAGATACCATCATCCTGCTGAGTCATTTTGATGTCGTCGGGACGGAGGACTTCGGCACCTTCCAGCATCTTGCCACCAAAGTGCATGACCTGACTGCTGCCTATCACAATGGCGACGTGGAGCTGCCTGCACAGATCAAAAGCGAAATCCAGCAAGGAGAATGGCTTTTCGGCAGGGGAACGATGGATATGAAAGCTGGCCTGGCAATCCATCTATCCATGCTTGAGCGTGCGATGGATGGTGCATTCGATGGCAATATCCTATTGTTGACCGTACCGGATGAAGAAGTGAATTCTGCCGGTATGCTGCGTGCTCTCGAGGTTTTGCAGCAGCTGCAGGAAAATGAAGACCTGGTATATAAATTATGCTTGAACGGGGAACCTGTGTTCAGCAAATACCCAGGTGATACCGGTAATTATCTGTACAGCGGGTCGATTGGTAAAGTGCTGCCCGGATTTTTCTGCTATGGCAAGGAAACACATGTCGGAGAACCTTTCGGAGGCCTCAATGCCAATTTGATGATCAGTTACCTGTCGCAGGAGCTGGAATTGCAGGAATCCTTCATTGAAGAAGTTGAAGGGGAAGTGACACCGCCGCCGGTAAGCCTCATGCTGCGGGATTTGAAAGAGACGTATTCCGTGCAGACTCCTGTTTCGGCAGTTACCATGTACAATGTTTTATTTCTGGAACAATCAATCCAGGAAATCAACTTGAAATTGAAGCAGGCAATGGAGCGGGCGGCCCGAAACATCGAAAGCCATTATCAGCATAAAGCTTCATTGTCTGCTGTAAAAACGAATTATTTTCATTCGACATCTTTCAAAATTAAAACTATGTCTTATGAAGAACTTTATGCGTATGCTGTCAAACGGTTCGGAAAGTCCGAGGTCGAAAGGAGACAGAATCGGCTCGTGACGACGAGGAAGGAAGGGGATCGGGATTTCTCCACGAAGCTTGTCAAGGAGCTGGTGAGCATGTGCCACGACTTGGCGCCCATCATCGTCCTGTTTTACAGTCCGCCTTTTTATCCTGCCGTCTCTTCCAAGAAAAATCCATATGTACGCCGATTGATTGCTGACATCCAGTCAGAAGCAAAGAATAGCTTTGCAGAGGAATTGACAGAGGTTCAGTTCTTCCCAGGTCTGTCAGATTCCAGCTTCATCGGAAAGCCGACTTCCCAGACGGCGATACAGGATCTAATACAGAATATGCCGCTGCAGCAAAAAGGTTTTACGCTGCCGGCTGACTTAATGGAAGGTTTACAAATGCCAGTTTTGCATTTGGGACCGTATGGAAAAGATGCACATCAGTGGACAGAACGCCTGGAAGTGACCTATAGTTTTGGCAAGCTGCCCGACTTGATGGAAAAGGCCATCCAATTTGCATTCCGTACATAATCATTGCTGCAGATGGGTAAACAGAAAGAGGTACAGCATATGGAAGTAAACAAAAAAACCATGTTGATTACCGGAGCCTCAAGCGGACTTGGACGTAAATTGGCTGCAGAAGCAGCAGCTAGTGGCTATCGATTGGTGCTTGCGGCAAGATCCGAAGAAAAGCTGAAGCAGCTGGCTGCCGAGCTTAACGACCGTTTTCAAGTCGATGTTTTTGTATATCGTGCAGACTTGAGTGATTCGAAGGAATGGCGTGCTGCCCTGCAGCGCATCGTGCGGGAGAATCAACGTATCGATGTATTGATCAACAATGCAGGTGTCGGTTATTTCCGTCATTTTGCTGATACAGAAGCACATCAGGTGGAAACGACGATGCGTGTCAATTCCTTGGCAGCTATGGAAGCAGCAGCAGCCATCATTCCAGGAATGCTGGCGCACGGAACAGGGCATGTGATCATGATCGGATCGATGGCTGGGAAAGTAGCCACTCCGAAAGCGGCGGTCTATGGGGCGAGTAAACATGCAATCATCGGTTTCAGCAATGGTCTGCGGCAAGAACTGAAACCGCATGGGATCATAGTGACAACCGTGAACTTGGGACCGATGGATACGAACTTTTTTGACACAGCTGATCCAAGCGGGCGTTATCGGCAAGCAAGTGCCAATTATATGCTGCAGCCAGAAAAGGTGGCACATAGAGTTATCGCAAGTGTTGGAAAAAACAAGCGTGAGATAAATATGCCGCTCTGGATGGGCATTGGCAGCAAACTGTATCAGCTTATGCCTGGATTGGCTGAGAAACTGCTAGGCAGTCAGCTGAGCAAGAAATGAAGGAGGAAGGCAATATGAAATTGACGATAACAGAAACGGCTTTGGAAAAAATACAAGCATTACAGGATGAGGCGCATCGTTATATCGTTTTATATTACGACACGGTTGGAATTGGCTGTAAATTGAATGGAATTCCGACAGTGAGGCTGGCGGAGGAACCGCGTGCGCGTGATATAAAGGTTGAAAGCGAGACGATTCCAGCGTTAGTGAACGTACAGCAAGAAGTGTTCTTTGCTGAAGAGGTGAAACTCGATTTCAGCAATAATGTGTTCCGTCTTTCCAGTAAAGAAGGATTCTTGAATGCATTGATACCGCAAGCACATTTGACACATACTGATTTTCTCGATAAAAATGCGGAAGCTGGCAGGGGAGATTCCTGCTGACTTCCGCTTTTCCTTTATCTGTGATTTTCATATTGAATCGGACGGGTAATTTGCTTGAGTTTTTCGTAAACTGCCTCTGAAAGATGATCACCAGAAAGCGTGGCATTTTCGTTAACCTGCTCCAAAGAACTTGCTCCCATTACGGCACTAGCCAAAGCCGGATGCTGCAGCACGTAGCGCACGGCTAAGGAGGTAGCGGAAGTCTGCTCCTGATGAGCCAAGACACCAAGCTTTTCCCTGACTGCCAGTAGTTCTTCATAGGTGTGGGAAAGATAGCCAGCTGCACCTTTTTGCTTCACTTTTTCGCTTGCCGTGTCACTCAACATGCCTTTGGCCACGCTACCGCGTGCAAATACGCTGATATTGTTTTCAGCCAGCAGATCAAGTGTTTCCTCCTCTGGTCTTCTGTCCAGCAAACTGTACTGCATCATGACGCTGACGATATTGGACCGCTTTATATATTCACGGATGACATTCGGGCGAATGGAGGAGATACCGTAATAGCGGATCAAACCCTCTTTTTTCAATGTTTCAAAGGCATCGATCGTTTCTTCGATATTGTCTTCCATTGTTCCGCCATGGAGCTGATAGAGATCCAAGTAATCTGTTTGCAGTCTGCGGAGGCTTTCCTTAATTTGTGATACGATATATTCCTTGCTTGCATCCCAATGCCATGCCTCTCCGTCAGGATCCAGCCTGTTACCGACTTTGCTGGCGAGAATCACTTTATCTCTTCGACCTTTAAAAGCTTTTCCGACAATTTCTTCATTTTTTCCTTGATCATATAAATCGGCTGTATCAAAGTAATTGATGCCAAGATCTTGCGCTTCATGCAGCAGCCGGATACCTTGCTGCTCATCTGTTCCGATGCTCATCGTCCCGAGGGATATTTCGGAAACATAAAGATCGGAACTGCCTACACGTCTTTTCTGCATTGCTTAATCCCACCTTCCTTAATATTCTACCTTCTCAGTGTAAGCGTAAGCAGATCAACAGACAACTTATGTGTCCCAGCCGACCTGTGGTAAGATGGAAGTAGCGAAATAAAGGAGTGTACATAATGAAAAAATTCGAAGAAAAAACGATAGAGACATCTTCCATTTATGATGGCAAGGTCATTTCGTTGAGGGTGGACACTGTGTCCTTGCCAGACGGGAATACTTCCAAACGGGAATTGATCAAGCACCCCGGTGCAGTGGCAATCATACCGATAACGAAGGAAGGTAAAATCATATTTGTCGAGCAATACCGGAAAGCACTGGAAAAATCGATCATCGAAATCCCTGCAGGGAAGCTGGAACCTGGTGAAGCTCCGGAAGTGACCGCCGTGAGGGAGCTTGAGGAAGAGACAGGCTATACAACTAAGAAGCTGAAGAAGCTAGGTTCGTTTTACACTTCCCCAGGTTTTGCCGACGAATTGCTTCATGTATACGAAGCGGATGACATCGAACTTTTACCTGAAAGAATTGCTGGCGATGAGGATGAATTCGTCGAACTGATGGAGTTGACTTTGGAAGAAGCGGAAGCACTCGTGGCCGAAGAACGGATCCATGATGCGAAAACGATGTACGCCTTGCTTCACCTGCGATTGAAAGGATAGGAAAGTAACAGTTCTACTAGACAAGCTTCCGTCATAGATTCTAGTAACTAGACTAGAATACGGAGGAAGATAAGATGAAGCAGCGGGAGTTTATTCTTATTCATCATCTGAAACAGCATGCGACAAGCTACTTGTTCATGCTTGTTTTATTCCTGATCGGAATCATTTTCGGGGCAGTCGTTGTCAACAGCATGAATTTCACGCAGAAAGAAGATCTTTTTTATTACTTGGAACGGTTTTTCGCTCAGCTTCAGCAAGGGCAAGCAATCAGCAAGCAGGAGATTCTCCAGTCGAGTTTCCTCGCTCATCTTAAGTTCCTGTTGTTTCTATATATTCTCGGTCTATCCATCATCGGCATACCGATCATATGGATGCTGCTGTTCAGCAAAGGGCTGATGATGGGATTCAGTGTAGGATTCCTCGTCAATCAGCTCGGCTGGAAGGGACTTATGCTGGCAGCAGCATCTGTGGCACCGCAAAATCTTGTGATCATACCGCTTTATCTGATTGCCGGAACAAGTGCGATGCTGTTTTCTGTGACGCTATTGCGCAAACTGATCGCCAAGCGGTCCCCATTATCATTAAGACGCTATTTTTTCCAATACAGTACCATCTTCTTGATGCTTATTGTCGGATCAGCCGCAGCCACATTGATTGAAACTTTTGTTGCGAACCCGCTCCTTTCCATGCTTGTGAATGATTTGCTGTAAATGTTTTATTAAGAATGATTATAATTAGCTATTTATAATAATTATAATTTGACACTTTTTTCGTAATCGGTATATAATGAGTGTGGGATTACGAGGGAGGAATTCACTTGGAACACCGCATTGAACGCATAAAGAAGCAATTACATGCGCAGAGCTACAAGCTGACACCGCAGCGGGAAGCAACGGTACGTGTGCTGCTGGAGCGAGAAGAGGACCATTTAAGCGCTGAAGACGTCTACCTCCTCGTAAAGGAAAAAGCACCGGAAATCGGCTTGGCTACTGTTTACCGGACACTGGAATTATTATCAGAACTGAAAATCGTTGATAAAATAAACTTTGGGGACGGCGTTTCCCGCTACGACCTTCGAAAAGAAGGCGCCACGCACTTCCATCACCATCTTGTCTGCATGGAATGCGGATCTGTCGAGGAGATTGATGAGGACTTGCTGGAGGATGTCGAAAAAATCGTCCAGAGTGATTGGGGATTCAAAGTGAAGGATCACCGCCTTACCTTCCATGGTATCTGCCGTGTCTGTCAGGCCAGTGAGAAGGAAGGACAACTCGAAGCAGCTGCCGTTCAGGTGAATCGAACATCATAAGCAAACGAAGCCTTTCCAAGTAGATGGAAAAGGCTTTCTTTCGTTTCACTAACCATTTTACAAAACAACGGGAATGAGGTAACGTTATCCTGTACGTATAATTTTCGCTTTCTTTGGCATAGTCTGTTACAAAGACAAGTCAGGGAAAGGAGAAGTGTACATGAAACGATTCATCTTCGACACCGGTAAGCTTTTGCTCGTATTTGTCGCTTGCTCTGCATTCTTTTATTTCGGTTTGCGGTTCATCCATAGTGAATACGAGAGCTATCACCGCTACGACCCGCCAGAGGGAAATGCAGTGAAAGTGGCAGCGATGGAACAGGAAAGCTTAGTGGATAGGATGACGTTATTTTTCCGGTTAGGGGAGTAGGGTACATGCAAGAAGCATTGGATGACTTTATCCATTATTTGCAGATTGAACGGGGCCTTTCGGAGAATACACTTCAATCCTACGCCCGGGATCTGCGTACATATGCAAGATATCTCCAGGAAAACGAAGTACGTGAGTGGGCACATGTCACCCGTGCCAAACTGACTGCTTATTTACGATGGCTGCACGATGATGGTAAGTCAGCTGCCACCATTGCACGGACATTGTCCAGCATCCGACTCTTCCATCAGTTCCTGCTGAGGGAATATGGACTGAAGGAAGATCCGAGCATACATATCGACACACCAAAGAAAGAACGTAAGCTGCCGAAGATCCTTTCATCTGATGAAGTGGACAAGCTGCTGACTTGCCCGGGAACCGACATGCTGACGATCCGGAACCGAGCCATGCTGGAAACTCTGTACGCAACGGGATTGCGCGTATCAGAGCTCTTGGCGTTGGAACTGGATGACCTTCATTTGGAGATGGGCTTTGTCCGCTGTTTCGGAAAAGGATCGAAAGAACGCATCGTTCCGCTTGGGGATATGGCAAAGGCACGGCTGGAGGACTATATGAATAGGTCCCGCAAACAGCTGCTGAAGTCCAAAGCCAGTGATATTTTATTTGTCAATCACCACGGGAACCCACTATCGCGCCAAGGTTTTTGGAAAGTACTGAAACAAATAGCACGTGATGCCGGGATACAAAAGGAAATAACCCCACACACGCTGCGTCATTCGTTTGCGACGCATCTGTTGGAGAATGGGGCTGATTTGCGTGCTGTCCAGGAAATGCTTGGGCATGCCGATATCAGCACGACACAGATTTACACCCATGTGACCAAAACAAGGCTGAAGGATATTTACAAGACGCATCATCCTCGGGCCTAAAGTCATAGATTAGGAGGCATTCAACTTTGGATTTTAAACGCGTATTTCTTATAGTAATGGATTCTGTCGGCATTGGGGAGGCTCCCGATGCGGAAGCTTTTGGCGATAAAGGGGCCGATACCCTGGGTCATATCGCTTCTTATCGAAAAGGACTGAAAATGCCGAATATGGCATCCCTGGGCCTTGGCAACATCAGGGAAGTGGAAGGTATACAGGCTGCAGCTCAGCCGAAAGCTTTTTACACAAAAATGCAGGAAGCATCAAACGGAAAAGATACAATGACGGGTCACTGGGAAATCATGGGTCTCCGTATCGACCAGCCTTTCCGCACGTTCCCAGATGGATTCCCGGATGCATTGCTGGATGAACTGAAGCAGCGGACTGGACGCGGTATCATCGGAAATAAACCAGCTTCCGGTACGGAAATATTGGATGAACTTGGCCAGCAGCATATGGAATCCGGTGATATGATCGTTTATACATCAGCTGATTCCGTACTTCAGATCGCAGCTCATGAAGACATCATCCCGCTCGACGAGTTGTATAAAATCTGTGAAATCGCTCGTGAGCTGACATTGGACGATCCTTATATGGTGGGACGTATCATCGCTCGTCCATTCGTAGGGAAACCAGGTGCGTTCGAACGTACATCGAACCGCCATGATTATGCATTGAAACCATTCGGCAGAACGACGATGAACAGCTTGCAGGATGCAAATTTCGATGTCATCGCATTAGGGAAGATTTCCGATATCTACGATGGTGAAGGTGTGACAAAAGCGGTTCGTACGAAGGATAATGAAGATGGTATGACGAAAATTGTGAAGAGCATGGATGAGGATTTCACTGGTATCAGTTTCCTCAACTTGGTCGATTTCGATGCGAAATACGGACACCGTCGTGATCCTGAAGGATATGCACAGGCACTGGAGGATTATGACAAACGTCTCCCGGAAGTGCTTGATAAGCTGAAGGAAGACGATTTACTGCTGATCACAGCTGATCATGGCAACGATCCTGTAGCTCCTGGGACGGATCACACACGCGAATATGTGCCGTTGATTGCTTACCATACCGGTATCGAGCAAGGGGAAGAGCTTCCATTGCGGAATACCTTTGCCGATATTGCAGCTACTATTGCCGATAATTTCGGCATCGAGAAACCAGAACACGGAACAAGCTTTTTACAAGCATTGATAAAGGGGAAATGAACATGCAGGCAGAAGCGATCAAACAGGCAGCAGACTATATCAAAGAGAAATTGACTGCCGAACCGAAAATAGGTTTGATTCTTGGATCAGGACTGGGCGTATTGGCCGACGAGATTACAGAAACGACCATTGTACCGTATGGGGATATCCCAGGCTTCCCGGTATCGACTGTCAGCGGGCATAAAGGACAGCTGGTCATCGGGACGCTGGAAGGAAAGCAAGTCATTGCCATGCAAGGACGTTTCCATTTTTATGAAGGATATCCGATGGAGCTTGTGACACTGCCTGTTCGAGTCATGAAAGCACTTGGCGTGCAGACACTGATTGTCACCAATGCTGCTGGCGGTATCAATGAAAGCTTCAATCCCGGCGATTTGATGCTGATCACCGACCATATAAATAATATGGGCACAAATCCGCTTATCGGACCAAATGATGGAGAATTGGGAGCTCGTTTCCCGGATATGTCTTCTGTCTACAGCAAAGAGCTTCTAGGCTATGCTCGCGATGTAGCAGTTAAACTCGGTTTGGGTGTCAAAGAAGGCGTTTATGTAGGCAATACGGGTCCTTCCTATGAAACAGGTGCCGAAGTCCGGATGCTTCGAAATTGGGGAGGAGACGCTGTCGGCATGTCGACGGTTCCGGAAGTCATCGTTGCCAGTCATGCTAAAATGGATGTTCTCGGAATCTCTTGTATTTCCAACATGGCAGCTGGCATTCTTGATCAGCCGCTGACACATGATGAAGTGATGGAGACGACAAGCAAGGTAAGGGAAGATTTTCTGCGTTTCGTAAAAGAAATCGTCAAACAGCTCCCAATAAAATAAAGCAGGTGAACGGTAATGAGAATGGTTGATTTAATCACGAAGAAAAGGGATGGCGGTACGCTTTCCAAAGAGGAGATTTCATTCTTCGTCCAAGGTTATACGAAAGGGGATATCCCGGATTATCAGGCATCTGCCTTCTTGATGACGATCTATTTCAATGGTATGACAGAAGAAGAGACAGCTTGGCTGACAGAGGAAATGGCCGTCTCCGGGGAGACATTCGACCTCAGCAGCATCGAAGGCAAGAAAGTCGATAAACACAGCACAGGCGGAGTAGGAGATAAAATCACCTTGATCACGGGTCCGCTCGTTGCGGCAATCGGTATCCCTGTTGCGAAAATGTCCGGCCGCGGCCTCGGCCACACAGGCGGAACGTTGGATAAACTTGAATCTTTCCAAGGATTCTCGATTGACCTGAGCCGTGAGCAGTTCATGGGTCTGGTAAATGAAAATAAACTTGCGGTAGCAGGTCAGACTGGGAATCTTGCACCGGCAGATAAGAAACTATATGCATTGCGTGACGTAACCGGCACCGTCAACACGATTCCGCTTATCGCAAGCTCCATCATGAGCAAAAAGCTAGCTTCTGGTGCAGAAGCGATCGTACTTGATGTAAAAACAGGTTCTGGCGCTTTCATGAAATCGTTGGATGAATCCAAAAAATTGGCTGAGACGATGGTCAAAATCGGTAAAAATCTCGGCCGCCAGACTGTTGCCGTCATTACCGACATGAATCAGCCGCTTGGATATGAAGTTGGAAACAGCAACGAAGTAAAAGAAGCGATCCAAGTATTGAGCGGTGAGAAAATAACGGATCTGCGGGAGATCTCTGTTGAGCTAGCAACCCATATGGCGTTACTGGCGGATAAATTCTCCAGCTACGAAGAAGCACGTGCGCACTTGGAGGAATGCTTGGATAATGGTACTGCGCTGGCAGCTTTCCGTACGTTCATTGGTGCACAGGGCGGAGATACAGCTCTTGTCGATAACCCAGAACTTCTTCCACAGGCGGATCATCATATTGAAGTAAAAGCTCCTGCTGCAGGTTATGTGCACAGCATCGATGCAGAAGGAATCGGAACAGCGGCCATGTACTTAGGTGCAGGCCGTGCGACGAAAGATGATGATATCGATCATGCTGTCGGGATCACATTGAAGAAAAAGCAAGGAGATGCAGTAGCGCAAGGCGAAACGATCGCTATCTTGCACGCACGCGATGCAAAGGCTAAAGACTCCTTGAATAAAGTCTTGGGATCCTATACAATCGATGCCGCCCTGCCTGAAAAAATGCAGCTGATTTACGACGTCATTTCCTGAATCCAAAGCAGTCCTTTAAAGGGCTGCTTTTTTAATGTACAAATTTATTAATAAATCGACTCATTTGGGAGATTCTAACTGTATTACCGTAAACGGAGGAATTTTACAATGAGAAAAATGAGTCTAATCAGTTTGCTGATTGCTTTTGTAATCAGTCTTGGAGTGGTGCCGCCGCAAGCTTTTGCTGAAAAACAGGAGGAGGAGACAGCTAAATCATCGATATTGATCGAACGTGATACGGGAAAAGTTTTGGCGGGAGAGAATATGGAAGAAGAACTTCCGCCAGCCAGTATGACAAAAATCATGACCATGCTTTTAATCATGGAGGAAATCGATGCTGGTACGCTAAGGTACGACGAGAAGGTCAGAGCGAGTGAGTATGCAGCCAGCATGGGCGGGTCGCAAATCTTCCTTGAGCCCGGGGAGGAAATGACGGTGAAAGACTTGCTGAAAGGGATAGCTGTTGCATCTGGTAATGATGCAAGTGTGGCATTGGCTGAGAAGATTGCTGGAACAGAAGATGCATTTGTGAAAAAAATGAATGAGAAGGCAAGGGAACTTGGACTTTCCCATACAAAATTCCAAAATGCAACCGGCTTGCCTGCAGCTGATCACTACTCGACTGCCAAAGATATGGCGCTGATGGCCAGGGCTTTGCTTGAACATGAAGAAATAACCGAGTTCACAAGCATTTATGAGGATTATCTGCGTAAGGATTCTGATGATCCATTCTGGCTTGTCAATACAAATAAGCTGGTAAAATTCTATCCTGGAGTCGATGGTTTAAAAACCGGGTTTACGAAAGAAGCCAGATATTGTCTGACGGCCACTGCCAAAAAGGATGGTATGCGGGTGGTCGCTGTCGTAATGGGTGCTGAAACACCAAAGCAGCGCAATAACGAAGTATCCCGGCTGCTGGATTATGGTTTTAATCAATATACGATAAAACAGCTGTATAAACAGGATCAAACCGTTGCCAAGCTTGATATGCTGAAAGCACGTAATAAAGATGTTCCAGTCGTTACTGCTGAACCTGTGTCCCTGCTTGTCAAAAAAGGGGAAAAGCTTGGTGAATTGTCGACGAAAGTCATCTATCAATCTGAGCTTTCCTTACCGCTCAAAGCCGGCGAACAAGTAGGTGTGCTGGAAGTGAAAGCTGATGGCAAGCTAATTTCTTCCACACCGGTAATCATGAAAGAGGATCTTCCGAAGGCCAGTTATTGGCTGCTGATCAAACGCAGCTTCGATGATATGGTGAAATTCCACTGATCCTGACAAACACTTGCGGGTTTCTTCTATTTTTGTCACCTGAAAGGTATTCGCCTTTTTCTGCAGAAATCTATAAGCAGATAAAGGAGGAGAAAAGCTATGGGGTTGACAGTTGATTATGAATTGAAGGAATCCATCTTGCTGGCACGTCTCAATGGGGAGCTCGATCATCACACAGCGAGCGAATTGAAGGAAAGCTGGCAGCTTGCCCTGCAGCAGCCTGGCATCAAGCATATGGTCCTGAACCTGGAATCTCTTTCATTCATGGATAGTTCTGGTCTGGGTGTCATTCTTGGCAGATATAAAGAACTGAAAGCAGAAGGGCGGGAAATGGTCGTCTGCAGCCTGACACCGGCTGTGGATAGACTGTTTCAATTGTCAGGTCTTTTCAAGATCATCCGTTTTGAAGAAAATGAGCGCTATGCGCTGGAAACTTTCGGGGTGGTATTATCATGAACACGAATATGATGCGGTTTGCCTTTTCTAGCCAAAGCCGAAACGAAGCTTTTGCCCGTGTGACGGTAGCGTCCTTCGTTTCTCAGCTTGATCCGACTATGGACGAGCTGACCGAAATCAAGACAGTTGTATCCGAAGCGGTGACGAATGCCATCATCCATGGTTATAATTCAGATCCGGATCAAATGATTACGATTATTTGCACACTGTCAGATGATGAAGTGGAACTGATTATTCAGGATGAAGGCGTCGGCATTCCGGATATTGAACAGGCAATGGAGCCGCTCTTTACCTCCAAGCCGGATATGGAACGATCCGGTATGGGTTTTACGATCATGGAAAATTTCATGGATGATGTGTATGTGCATTCAGCAGAAGGGGAAGGCACAACCGTGACGATGAATAAGCAGTTCAACTCAAGCAAAGCCATGAGTCAGTAGGTGGGGCTGATGGATGTATATTTGAAACAGCAGAAGGCAAAGGAACAATTGACCGATAAGCAAGTGAAAACATACATCCAGTTAAGTCAGAATGGAGATAAAGAGGCAAGGGATATCCTTGTCGAACGAAATGTACGGCTCGTTTGGTCAGTCGTCCAGCGTTTCATAAACCGAGGCTATGAACCTGATGACCTGTTCCAAATCGGCTGTATCGGGTTGATCAAGTCGATCGATAAATTCGATCTGGCATATGACGTACGCTTCTCCACTTATGCAGTACCGATGATCATCGGCGAAATCCAGCGTTTCATCCGGGACGATGGCAGCTTGAAGGTCAGCCGGTCGCTGAAAGAGACAGCAAACAAGGTAAGGAAGAAAAAAGAGGAAATGACCAAACTGCTGAATCGGGTCCCGACTATTCAAGAGATTGCCAAGGAACTGGAGCTGTCACCGGAGGAAATCATCCATGCGGAGGAGGCTGCCAAACTGCCGCACTCCATTCATGAGACTGTTTTCGAAAATGATGGTGATCCGATAACCTTGCTTGACCAGATTGCTGAACAGGATAATAATTGGTTCGATAAGCTTGCCTTGCAGGAAGCAATCCAGTCTCTTGGAGAAAGGGAACGGCTCATTGTGTATTTACGGTTTTATAAGGATCAGACGCAATCCGAGGTTTCCGAACGGCTCGGCATCTCTCAAGTCCAGGTCTCACGGCTCGAGAAAAAAATATTGGCTGCCATCAAGGAGCAGCTTGAAAAATAGCTTTTGCACATCGTGCAGAGGCTTTTTTTGTTGGCTGGAATTACCAGCATGTTTTCTGGTGCTTTTCCCATACTAAGGACAGAAAGCCTTCTTCATAGGAGAGGTGTATATGCATGCCAGCTATCGTATATATCCGGTTCATTCGGAAAATAAAAACTGCCCCAATGTCCATCATCAAACTCAAGGACATTGCACATATCGCAAATGCAGGGGAGCATAAGGAGCGAATGCTCGACACCGTCATTTACAGGATCAGCGAGAAAGACAGCAATATAGTTGTCCTGGATTGCTTTTCGGTCTTTCAGCAGCTGATGAAGCTGTTCCCGGAGCATGAGCTGCAGTTGATAGGTGCCGAACAGACGATCGTTCATGTCGAGCATTCGACAAAAAGAACTGTATGGCCGCTTGTGATTCTCATCTGGCTGCTTTTGTTCATCGGATCTGCCATGACGATCATGAATTTTCATTTTGATGTCAGCATGGAGCCGGTGCAGCAGCAAATACATTTTCTTTTGACGGGAGAAAGACTATTGCATCCGCTATGGCTGCAAATTCCATACAGTATCGGCATTGGAGTAGGCATGATCCTCTTTTTCAACCATGTATTCAAAAAACGGTTGAATGAGGAACCGAGTCCGCTGGAAGTGGAAATGCATAAATATCAGCGTGATATGGATGTGTATGTAGCTTATCACGAAAATGATTTGGAACAGCAGCATGTGGATCGCCATAGCTGAAGTGCTGATCGGCCTTAGTGCGGGGCTAGCAACAGGTGCAGGTTTTGTTGCTTTTCTTACAGTACTTGGCATCATTCCGAGACTGGTGCAGCTGAGCAAGACACATCGGTTCCTTCTCTCTTATGAAGCAGGTGTAACTGCCGGCGCCTGCGCCGGAACTATTCTCTCTTTCCATTATTTCCATTTCCATGCGCCGATTTTATGGATTGCTCTCTGGGGTCTCTTGCATGGCATATTCGTCGGCATGCTCGCTGCCGCTTTGACAGAAGTTTTGAATGTTTTCCCGATTCTGACCCGCCGGATCGGGCTGGATGGAAGTTTAATCTGGTTCTTCATGGCAATCGTCCTTGGAAAGATTACTGGATCTTTGTTCCAATGGCTTTTATTTTCTTATTAATCAAAGAGGTGACATCATGGATTCCAAGTTCAAAAAAGAAAATTATACTGACACAGCAAAAACGTATTATCCCAAAGTCCCATACGTCAAAAACTGTTTGAAAGCTTTCTTTGTCGGCGGTCTCATCTGCCTGATTGGAGAACTGCTCACCAAGTTTTATATGCAAGTTTTCGATATGACGCAGCAGGAAGCAGGAACACCGACTGTCACGACATTGATCCTGCTTTCTGCACTATTGACCGGGATAGGGGTATATGACCGCATCGCTCAATTTGCCGGAGCGGGATCAGCAGTACCAGTGACCGGGTTCGCCAATGCGGTGACTAGTGCTGCTTTGGAATACAAATCGGAAGGTTATGTACTCGGGGTCGGGTCCAATATGTTCAAACTAGCTGGCAGTGTCATTGTATTCGGGGTTACGTCGGCTTATATCGTCGGCATCATCCGGTATATATTCAACCAGCTGATCGGAGGGTAAGGAAATGGTCAAAATGGGTAAGCAGTCCTGGACATTGAATCAGCGGGTTTATATCCAGGAAACAGGAACCAGTGTCGGGCCGAAGGAAGGGAAGGGCCCTTTAGGGAGCTCTTTTGATAAATCTTACGACAACCTGTACTGCGGGGAAGATAACTGGGAAATGGCTGAAAGGAAACTATTGCAAGACTCGATACAAATAACATTGAAGAAAGCTGGTCTGAAGCCGCAGCATATCGATATGTTCATTGCTGGCGATCTATTGAATCAGAACGTTAGTGCCAATTATACGGCACGCGATTTGGATATGTCTTACCTCGGGATGTTCGGTGCCTGCTCCACAAGCATGGAGACATTGGCAATAGCATCCCAGTTGATCGATTCCGGAGCGGCAGAGCGAGTTTTGACAGCTGTTTGCAGTCATAATGCAACAGCGGAAAGGCAATTCCGTTTCCCGACCGAATATGGCAACCAAAAGCCAGCTACAGCGACTAGTACAGCGACTGGAGCTGGATGTGCACTAGTCAGCCGGGAAAAGAGCCAGATTCGGATAGAAGGCGCAACAATCGGCAAGGTAGTTGATTTCGGTGCCACAAATGCATTTGATCTTGGAAGTGCGATGGTTCCAGCAGCTTATGACACAATCAAACGGCATTTGAGCGATTTTGGCCGTACGCCTGCTGATTATGACTTGATCGTGACAGGGGACTTGTCGAGCATCGGTTCACCGATCCTCAAAGATATGCTCCGCAGTGATGGAATCAACATTGATGCCGTACATAAAGATTGCGGCAATTTGCTTTACAACCAGGATCAGGGAATGCTGGCAGGCGGCAGTGGAACAGCCTGTTCCGCTATCGTGACGTATGCCCATCTTCTGGATGAGATGCGAAAGGGTACCTATAAACGAATATTGGTTACGGCGACGGGTGCTTTGATGAACCCGACAGTAATCCGTCAGAAGGAATCCATTCCAGCTATTGCACATGGTGTCGTGCTCGTAAGGGAGGAGGGATAAGCATGGATTATTTCTGGGCATTTGTCATAGGCGGCCTGATCTGTGTTGTCGGTCAGCTGCTTTTGGATGTGGCCAAACTGGATGCAGGCCATGTCATGAGTACATTTGTCGTGGCTGGATGCGTGCTTGATGGATTCGACTTGTATGATAACTTGATTTCCTTTGCGGGTGCAGGTGCTTCGGTTCCGATTACAAGCTTTGGCCATTCCTTGCTTCATGGCGCGATGGAACAAGCCGATAAGCATGGATTTTGGGGCATAGCACTCGGGATGTTCCAGCTGACATCCGCCGGAATAGCAGCTGCTATCCTGTTTGGGTTTCTAGTCTCGGTATTCTTTAAACCAAAGGGATGACCCCTTCATGAAGAAAGTTATTCTTATTACAGACGGAGACGCTTATGCCAAGCGGACGATCGATTATCTTGCCGAAATCCTCGGCGGCACATCGCTTTCTTATTTAGCGGATAATCCAATGACCATCGACGCTCAATCGATGAAAGATGCCATTCATGCTGCAGATGATGAACCGGTATACGTTCTGCTAGACGATGGCGGTGTACCTGGCATCGGCAATGGCGAAAAGCTGCTGCTTGCCATTGCAGATGATCCGGAAATTGATGTGATAGGTGCTTTGGCAGTAGCAGCACATACACAGAACCGGGAATGGAGCCGGGTCAGCTTCTCGATCGATCAGGATGGAGAACTGCAGCCATTCGGTGTGGATAAGGAAGGCGTCATCACCGAGGAGTTCGGCCGCATCAACGGAGATACCGTTTATTTGCTGGATCAATTGGATATCCCGCTAGTGATCGCCATCGGAGATATCGGTAAGATGCATGGGAAAGACGCAATCGAACTTGGCTCCCCGATTACTGAACAAGCGCTCCGTATCATCCTTGAAAGGGAGGGAAGCCGAAATGGCTGAAGAACAGAAAACGCCGATCCCGACAAAGATTGATGAAGTGAATGATTTCATGAAAGAACGAGTCGGCGTCGGTGTCTCCTTCGATGTTGGTCACCGCACTCTGATCATTCTCAAGAAGCGTGTGGAAATCTACTATACAACCGGTCTTGCGGATGCTGAAGTCGTCCAGCGTGTACTGTCGAAATTAATGAGCATCAATGATGACGAGAGGAATGTAAACAAAGTCCCTGAAATCATCGAAAACCGTCTAGTGCACATGCAAGTGAGGAGGACAGAAAGCATTGATGACACTGTCGATCAATTCTTATCCGGATTGATCGTCGTTTTCATCGATGGCTGTGATTTTGCTTTTGTTGTCGATACAAGGTCTTATCCGGGCAGACAGCCCGAGGAGCCGGACACAGAGAAAGTCATTCGCGGTCCGCGTGATGGTTATACGGAAAATATCATCATAAACACTGCTCTGACGCGCCGGAGAATCCGGGATGAGCGGCTCCGCCTGGAAATGATGCAAGTAGGGG
Source organism: Terribacillus jepli (assembly GCF_047228925.1). NCBI lineage: Bacteria > Bacillati > Bacillota > Bacilli > Caryophanales > Bacillaceae > Terribacillus > Terribacillus jepli. Next base: position 135,559 of record NZ_JBFEGH010000013.1, read on the forward strand.
AAAGATCCAAGACAGATATATGCATTGCGTATATACAGGATGTCGCTGACCCTAATTTAGTGAAACTCATCAAAAAGGAATTGAAAGAAATCGAAATCGATGGATTGCCGATGTCCGATAAATCAGTCGAGGAGTTTCTGGTAAAACAAGGAATCAGGCCCTTCCCCCTTGTCAGATATACGGAAAGACCCGATATTGGGGCCGCCCATCTTTTGGAGGGTCATGTACTGATTATTGTCGACACCTCACCTAGTGTCATCATCACTCCGGCAACTTACTTTTCTCATTTGCAGCACGCCGAAGAGTATCGGGAGTCGCCGGGGCCTGGTTCGTTCATCCGTTTGGTCCGTCTCGTGGGCATTTTTGTATCTTTGTTCCTAATGCCTTTTTGGTATTTAGTCACTGTCCAGCCTGAACTGCTGCCGGATACAATCGACTTTATCGGACCGAATAAGGGAGGGGGACATATTCCGTTATTCCTTCAGATCCTTTTAGCTGATCTGGGAATTGAATTCCTCCGATTAGCTGCTATCCATACGCCTACACCACTTTCGACGGCAATGGGTCTTATTGCTGCCATCCTGATTGGTGAAATAGCCATAAACGTTGGATTGTTCACACCTGAGGTCATCCTTTATGTGGCAGTTTCTGCTGTCGGTTCCTTTGTTACACCAAGCTTTGAGCTTAGTGTATCGAATAAGATCTCGCGGTTATTCTTTTTGATTGCAACAGCAATATTCGGTATCCCGGGATTTGTCATAAGCATTACGCTTGCCATCCTGTTTCTTGCCGGGACAAAATCACTCAATACACCGTACATGTGGCCATTCATTCCTTTCAATATGAAGGCCCTCAGGGAAACCATTTATCGTACACCAGTTCCGTTGGCTAAATATCGTCCGACTATCACTAATTCTCCGGACAAGACAAGAATGCCGAATTCTTAGTTGCTAGAAAAATAAGAATATGGTACGTTTACTCTATCTATTTTTTATGACAGTTCGGGTAGTGTAGCGTGTGAGGCGAAAGCTCATCTTCTTCCTATGCGGAAAAGTTGGGCTTTTGTTTATGCCGATCCGATGAAGACGTTGTTTGGAGGTAATAGTATATGCAGCACCCTTTTGTAATAAATGATCAGCATGTTCTGGAAATCGGCGGAGTGGATGCCGTCACACTTGCTAAGAAATATGGTACGCCACTATTCGTATATGATGTCGGTATCATCCGTAAAAATGCCAAGGCATTTGTCGAAGCATTCGAGGCATTGGGAGTCAAAGCGCAGGTCGCATATGCCAGCAAGGCTTTTTCATCCGTCGCCATGCTGCAGGTGGCAAAGCAGGAAAGACTGTCCTTGGATGTTGTCTCGCGAGGAGAACTGCATACTGCTTTGAAAGCGGGTTTTCCGACGGAGAAGATCCATCTGCATGGCAATAATAAGAGTTATGAAGAACTTTCCATGGCTGTGGAACATGATATCGGCTGTGTGGTTGTAGATAACTTCCATGAAATTGCTTTATTGGAAGAAGTGCTCAATGAACAAGGGAAGCAGATGGATGTCCTTTTGCGCGTAACACCTGGTATTGAAGCACATACACATGACTATATTTTGACAGGCAATGAGGATTCCAAGTTCGGTTTCGATATTGCCAACGGTCAAGCAGAAAAAGCGTTCCTTCACGTGAAGGACAGCGAAGTGATCAGAATGAAAGGGCTGCATTGCCATATCGGTTCACAGATTTTCGAGACTGATGGATTCCTGATGGCAGTGGACAGACTGTTCGAGCTTATCAAATCCTGGCAGAGGGATTATAACTTTGAACCATCCGTACTCAATGTAGGAGGCGGATTTGGCATTCGTTATACGGAAAATGACGAGCCGCTTCCGTTGTCTGATTATATCTATGCATTGGTAGAGCGAATCAAAGCCGAAGCAGAAAAAGCGGCAATCGACATGCCGGAGATCTGGATCGAACCTGGCAGATCGATCGTGGGTAATGCAGCGGTCACTCTGTATAGAATCGGATCTGTCAAAGAAATTCCGGGAGTACGCAAATATGTTGCTGTCGACGGAGGGATGACTGACAATCTACGCCCAGCGCTTTATAAAGCTGTCTATGAAGCTAAAGTCGCCAACCGCGCGGATGAGCTGCCTGTTGAAACAGTCTCCATCGCTGGAAAATGCTGCGAATCCGGCGATATGCTGATTTGGGATATTGATTTGCCGAAAGTGGAGGCAGGGGACTTGCTTGCCGTATTCAGTACGGGAGCATACGGCTATGCGATGGCAAACAATTATAATCGTTTCGGCAGACCTGCTGTCGTATTCGTTGAAAATGGGAAAGACAAACTCGTCGTCAGACGGGAAGAAGCAGAGGAATTGACAAGGCTCGACTTGTCCTATGAATAAAAAAACCTGTATGCATGCTGCATTGATGTGCACCCTAAAAGTTAGAGTCAATATTAGATAGCCTGTTGGCTGGTGTGGAGCCGGTATTGTACCGGACTC